>NZ_JAPEIB010000044.1:0-29089 GCF_028823735.1 Algoriphagus sp. NF | reverse complement strand
ACCAATTGTTCAGGTTATTCTGATGACTTTAAACGGGGGACTTACACACATAGTTAGTATCCCCTTTAACAATGATAAACTTGAGTCATTGGAGACTACAGGAATTATCTTTAACACCTTAATGACTGTTTTTGGACTCTTCCTTTTTTTCAAATCAAAAGAGACTTGGAGTAGAATTTTGACTTCCTTTTTAGTGTTATTCTTCGGGCAGGGTATGATGCTATTTTCTATTGATAATTTTTTAAAAAAAGACGATTCATATCAAATCTACTGGGCAGCTTTAAGTGGAATACCAATGCTCTTAACAGTTCTTGTTGGACTATTCAAATATTTGACTTTGAATCTTAGACAGGTGACAAAAACTTAATGTGGGCCAAGACTTTTTTTTGCGTAAGGCAGGAGAAATAGAAACTCATTTTTTTGCTCTTCTGTCCTGGTGTCTGAATTTTTTATTCAAAAATGAATTAGCTATTCCTAAATCCCATAATACTCCGCCACCGCCTTCAAAATCATATCCCGCATTGATAATTTTGTTTCTCGGCCGATCTCATATTTCAGCTTGTCAAACATGGCGGTAGGAATCCGAAGGGAATAGATTTTCACATCTTCGGTGTCAAATTCTTTGCTGGATACTTTTTCTTTTTGCTGGATTTCTAGTTCGGGATTGATCAGAACTCCGATGCCTCGCTGTTTGGTGCCGAGGTTTTTATTGCCCTTGCTTGGGTCATTTAGCTTCTTAGCCATGTATTGTTCAGTTTAATCTGTTTAGAATTTCCTCGACCAGCATTTCATAATCCTTGGCCCCATTGGACTCAGGTGCATAGTCGAAAATGGTTTGGCCTTGGAGTTGGGCTTCAGCCAAGGCTACATTGATCCGGATTTTGGTGTCGAATACTTTATCCTGGAGATCTTCAGTAAGTTTCTCCACAATGGTTTTGGTTAGGATTCGATTAGGATTGATTTGGGTAATGAATACTCCTCCGATTTCCAATTTATCGTTTAGGTTATCCCGGACTTCATTGACTATCCCAAGTAGCCTGTCCACTCCTTTGTAGGCAAAATACTCGCCTTGAAGCGGTAGCAAAATGGTATCACTGGCTACCATGGCATTGACGGTCAGTAACCCAACCGAGGGGGGACAGTCAATGATGATGTAGTCGTATTCTGAGCTGATTGGCTTTAGGAGTTTATGGAGGATTTGCTCCCGGCCAATTTTGGATACGATCTCCATTTCGGCGCCCAAAAGATCGATAGAAGAGGGAACCAAGTCCAGATTCTCGGAGACATTTAGGATCGGCAACTTTTTATTCTCCCGGATGGAATCATAAACAGATAATTCCGGGTCACCTTTTCCCAATCCCTCAGTCAGATTTGCTTGGGAATCGATATCCAATAACAAAACTTTAAGACCTTTTTTGGCAAGCCCAGCACCGATGTTGATGGAGGAGGTGGTTTTACCCGTTCCTCCCTTGTGATTCATGATGGAAATTGTCTTCATAGCTCTTTGGTTTAACTAAAGATATGAAAATGTGTTTCCATAAAAAAGTATTTATATAAAAATGTATTTACTTTTGATTAATCCTGGATTCCAAGTTCTCGATGATCAGGTTCTTGGATCTTACCAATTCGCTGTAGGTGCTGTTCTCAGCAGAGAGTCGGGTCACTTCTTTTTGAAGCCTGTCGATTTCGGCCTGAAGCCGCTCAAAGAAATGCTGTTCGCTTCCCAGTTTGTCCGAATCCATTTCGCGGTCCTCGATGGTTGCTGTGAACATTTCACCTTCTCCAGTCTCCAGCCACTGGAGATTGATGTGGTGTTCCCTTTTTAAAAGGATCTTTATTTTTCCTGAAACGCTGTTCTTGCCTCGTTCTATGTCAGAATACCCTGCCTGAGTCAATCCCAAGGAAGCTCCAAAGCCTGCTTGGGTCTCTTTAAGGAATTTTCTAACGATTTTTAACCGTTGATTTTCAGTCATATCTGGATGATTCGGGTTTTAAAACGATAAATTCTTTCCATAATATAGCAAAACCATATATTTTTATAATTGGATATATTCAAAGGAATTATCCTTGGCCTTTTCGGATTGCTCAATCGAGCTGTTCTGCTCGGGCTTTTCATTCTTTGATTTCTTGAACTCAGGGGGGCCATCAGCAAATAGAGTCTGAGAAACAGGACCTTGTTTATTTTCCCTTTTGCCGGTCTACTGCAGATCACTTATGACAAATATATACTTACAAATGTATTTTGAAAGATGATTATTGGTTTTCTGTATATGTACATATCTGCATATCTATATATATCGAAATACCGATATAGGGATATTTCGATATCCTTTTTCTAATGATCTGAGGTTTGTTCCGATTTTAATCAGTACGCCACATTTAATTTTCAGCCAAAAATTTTGGCACCTTTTCCCGGTAGTGGGGAATCTATGGCCTTGAGGGATGTTAAAGAATTGACCTTGCTTTTTTCAGCATGTGAAGATGAATAAGAGTGTTGAGGAACCTTTTGCGTGTTCCTTGCAAGTTGTGTATTTGTGACACAAATTCTGCCGAATTTTTCTCACAAACACGCACTTGCCATTCCGGTGATTCTTATCAGAATCATCCAAAATGGAGGGATTTAACCTCGCAACTCGGTAAAATTTTAAATGACTGAACCATGAGAAAATTCATTGAACAGGATCGAGAAAAAATCATTAACATATTAGTGAATTCTTTTGAAGGCAATAAATCCGTGGATTTTGTCGTGGGCAAATCAGCTGCCGGAAGAAGAATTCTCATGGAGTACAGTTTGGCAAACTGTCTGGAAAACGGAGAAGTGTATGTATCCGATAGCGGAAAATCCTGCGTCTTGATCAAGTATTCTGACCGAAAGCAAAAGCCTTTTAATCTTTGGATTTGGGACTTGAAACTTGCACTACAAGGGATTGGAATATCGAGAATTTCAAAGGTGCTCAAACGGGAATCCAGCATCGAAGGTGTCCAGCCCAAAGAGCCATTTCTCTATGTTTGGTTCATTGGCGTAGAGCCAGAAAGCCAAGGTAAAGGCGAGGGTTCCAAGCTGCTCAAGTCAGTTCTTGACATGGCTGAAGACAAGAAGCTTCCTGTTTGCTTGGAGACTTCGACAGAACGCAATTTTAAATGGTATGAGAATTTTGGGTTCTCAGTGTATGCATCTTCCGCTCAATTTGGCTTCCCATTTTACTTCTATAGAAAGGATTAATTATGACAGTGTTTGGAACTGACATGCACCTGGCGACTTTTATTTTTGTCGTGTGCGAGGTGCTATTTTTTGTCTCTCAGTTGGTTTTGTATCTCCAAAATCCCGCTGAAAAGAATCGTCAATACTATTTGATTCTCCTGGGTCTCTTGATCATTTACAATATTGCGGGAGGTTTATTTCCAGATCCCGCTCTCCCGATTGATATCAATTTGCAGATCAATCTTGCCTACGGGACTGGCTTTGTAATGGGGGCGTATTTTCCCTATTATTTTTATCGAGTTTTTGAACTGGATGATTTGAGATGGAATGCGCGCATCGGCGTTTGGATATTTTTGATAGCTCCATTCCTGCTTTTCTTTTGTATTGGGCTTCCATTATTGGATGACCTTCCAGCCACCATCTGGTATGGTTTAGCTATTCCTTTGGTTTATGCGATTTATTTGATTGTGATCATTTTTCTGAGTATCCGAAAGAAATTTGAAGGATCACAAAATTCATTGGAAGCAATTTTGACTTATTCGGCAGCGGTACCTTGGGTCTTGTTACCGGTTTTTAGTTATGTTGATGCCTCCCAATTCGTCGAGGTGATTTGTACCAATGGAGGCTTTATCATCATCACGTTTTTGTTTATTCGAAAGATGATCTTCGAAAACAGAAAGGTCTTCGCAAAACTCAATGATTCTGACCTGAGACCTCCTGTTGATCCCAGTGCTTTTTTTGGCCAGCGATGTGCCGAATTGGGTTTGACCAAACGAGAATGCGAAGTGGCGGAGAAAGTAGCCCAAGGCCTTACCAGCAAAGAAATCGCTGAAGAACTTTTTATTTCAGAACGAACTGTCAACAAACACCTTCAAACAATTTTTAAAAAAGCTGACAGCAAAAATCGAGTTGAGCTGATCAACGCCCTGAATTCCTACTCATAATCCTGATTTTCTAGGCTTTGTCCTCTGACTAAGTATATCTGCGTATAGGGATTTCTCTATACGCAGATATGCCTATTTATCCCAATTACGCAGTTTTAGGTATTTTTTTTCGGCTGCGAAATCCAATCCTTTACCCCCATCAACATGTCGCCATGATGGAGAAAAGAGAAAATCTCTCTTGGGTATCAGTCCGGTTAAAGCCGGATGTTTTTGCCCGATTGAAGGAGGAAAGCAGATCCCTTGGGGTGTCTTTAAGTCATTTGATCAGAATGAAGCTAAGTGCTGACACGATCAAGATCATTGACACCAAGGGAATCCTTAATGCAATCGATAAGGTGGTTGCCGAACAGGCCAGGGTGAACAACAATATCAACCAGCTGGCCAAGCACGCCAATACCTATCGAGATAAAATTTCCCCGGAGATTTTTCTGAATCACACCATACAGATGGCCAAGCATCTTGAGCATCGGGATTTCATGAACAAGTTTTTGAAACAGATTTATCAGGCAATCAAATGAGAGTTAAAATCCTTTCCAGCACGAGTTCATTCAATGGGGTAACCTACAACACGAACAAAACCCAAAATGAAAAGGGAGAACTGACCCGGCTTCGGAATTTTGGGTATTTGCAGGATACCAAGGATGTGGGACCGAATGAGGTGAAAAATTACCTGATAGCTCATTCGAACAGAAATACACTGGTCAAGGACAAGCAGTTTCATGCGATGATCAGCTGCAAGGGCAGGGAGTATTCCAAAGAAGAGCTGACTGATATTGCCCATGAGTGGATTGATAAAATGGGCTATGGAGCTAATCCCTTTTTGATCGTTTTTCACAAGGACACGGCAAATAACCACGTCCATATTGTTTCATCGAGGATCGACAGAGAAGGCAAAAAGATCAGTGATTCATTTGAAAAGCTCAGAGCACAGGAAGCAATCAATGAGATCATGAGGCTTAATCCAAAGCATGAAGCAGTGAAGGCTGCGGATAGCTTGATGGAGTTTCGCTTCAGTACCAGAGCCCAAGGCTTTCTGTTCCTTGAAAATCTGGGATTCAAAGTAAGGGAAAAAGACGGGCAAATCGAATTGATCAAGTATGGTTCGGTACAAGGTCAGATTCCTGTTTCAGAATTCAACCAAAAGATCCAGTCCTATCAGTTGGATAAGGATCGGGCCAAACAGCTAAAGGCGATTTTGGATCGGTATTCCAAGGTTTATCAATCCCTACCTATTTGTCTTTTTGAACCTAAACCTGGCGGCAAAGAAGGAAATCAAACCGGGTATCGTTCAGATCTCGGTGATTTTATTCGGGACAAATTTGGGCTTCAGCTCGTATTTCATGGCAAAGATGGAAAAAGACCCTATGGCTATTCCCTGATTGATCATCTCAACAAGATCATTTTTAAGGGAAGTGAGGTGTTTCCGATTCAGCGATTTTTTGAACAGAATGGGGAAAACCAATCCTACCAGCCTGAGAAATCAGGCAAGGAAAAGCCTCTCGATTTGATCGAGGCAAAAGTAAAGCTCCAATCTGCCCTCAATGATTTTTCGACCGTTCGGCAAGGCTTGGAGAACCATGCTTTGAAGCTGGAGAATCGGGATGGGTATTCTTACCTGAAAACAGCCCAAGGAGATATCGCAGCCAGCGACATTCTTTCTGCTGAGCAACAGCTGGCATTACGGCAATACTTCCAAGAAAGCGAACCCCATAAGGAAGGACAAAGCCAAACGATTTTTGACCTCGCACCGGTACTCAATATCGCCGATGACATCGATGATGAGTCGGTTCACGGCAGGAAAAGAAGCAAAAAGCGCAGGGGAGACAATGAATTCACCAGATAAAGGAAAGGCCATGATCATTCTATTCGCAAACCAAAAAGGCGGAGTGGGGAAAAGTACCCTTGCGGTTCTGTTTTCAAATTTTGCCGTCCAGAAAAGGAAAAGAAAGGTGAAAGTCTTTGATATGGACTTTCAGCAGTCGCTTTACAACAAGTATCTCAATTCGGACCTCTTGGAAAATGAGAGGCTGTATGAAGTCGAGCTATCGAGTATTCCGGGGTTCAAGTCTATCCGAAAAAGAGCCTCCCAAGATCCCAGAATTCTCACCGTCATTGACCTTGCCGGGAGAATGGATGACGACAACCTGGTCCCGGTACTCAAGGAATCAGAATTGATCATCTGTCCATTTTGCTACGATGAATACAGCGTCACCAGCACCTTTGAGTTTTGCTATGTGGTCAAAAAGGTGAATCCCGAGAGCCGGATCATCCTGATCCCCAACAGAGTCAAAACATCGGTCAAGTACGAAACCATGGAAAGTGTCAATCAGGCACTCGGCCAATTTGGTGAGTTGACCTCCCCGGTATCGGATCGGATAGACTTCCAAAGACTAACTACCTCTTACACTCCGGAATCCCTCGTGCCTATCCTGGATCCCATTTTCAACAAATTATTTGATGATCACATAGAAGCAGACCAGCCATGGGAAACGGAGACTACATAAGCAAACTTGTCCAAGGAGTAAGGGCAGATCTGGTACTACCTGAAAATGAGGCGAAGCCTTCTATAAAGTCCAAAAGAAAAGTGACTGTCAAAACCAGAAGCCGTGGAATCAATAATCTGATAAGTGCTATAAAGGATTTTGAAGTAAACGGAGATTCTAAACGGCTGATTCGGATGGACACTCGAACAGAAGAAGTCCTGAAACTACTCAGTCCCACTTTTGGAGTGGACGTGACCTCTTTTGTGAATTTCCTATGCTGGGACTTTCTGGAAAACAATCCGGAACTGGTCAACGAAATCAAACAATCCATACAAAAACTATAGCCATGAACTGGACAGACTTCTTTCTATACCTATCCCTTTTCTATGTGGTGTATTATGCGGTAAATGTCGTCATCGATGTTTTGCGAAAGCCACAGGTTTCAGAAGTGTCGGCAGGGAATGCCTACACATTCCAGACGGAACTCAATGAGTTTGACGAAAGTCCGACAGTGATTGAGGATAATGAACCGATGCTTGATCCAGTGAAGCCCAAGACGGAATCGGCTTCAGAAGTATGGGTCAACAGCGAGGAGGATTCGGAGGATATCGAATTTGAAATCAACGATCCCAGCCCAGTCAAATCCACCGGAGGGGTGACTACGCTCAATTCCCTATTTGTCCTAGCCAAGGAAGGCAGTATTGAAATGAAAAAGAAAGTCGTGTTCTCATGAAGCTATTTCATCGCTTTATCATATTCTCTATCCTTTCTCTCTTTCTCTTTTTGTCGGGATCAGAGACTTATGGCCAATCCCCTCCTGGAGTTTCAAAATTTCAGGAAGTGGAGACCGATATGAAAAGTTTCTATGTGGCTCTTTCCCGACTCTCATTTGTCGTGGGCGCAGTCTCAGGATTGCTTGGCGGTCTTCGGGTTTACAACAACTGGCAAATGGGAAGACATCAGATCGATGTGCAGGTAGTCAGTTGGTTCGGAGCCTGTTTATTCTTGGCCACGATGGGCTTTTTTCTCAGCGGATTGTATGCTGTTCCACTGACTTGATACCCCCAAAAAAAGCAAAATCAAAATCAATATTTTCTCAATAAACTATGAAAACCATGTTCAACAAAACCAAAAAAATGATCTCAAGCGCATTGCTTGTTACGCTTGCAACGACAACCTCCAGAGCCCAAGGTGTTCAGGGAATCACCGCAGCCGAATCCTCACTACTCGCCTATGTGGATCCCGTAGCCAGTCTTTGTCTGGTAATCGGAGCGGTAGTAGGGCTGATCGGAGGGGTAAGAGTTTATATTAAATGGAACTCCGGTGATCAGGACATCAATAAAGAATTGATGGGATGGGGCGGTTCCTGCCTGTTTTTGGTCTTGGTCAGCGTGATCATCAAAGCGTTTTTCGGTGTCTGATGGCTAAGCAATTTCCGATATATAAGGGGCTTCAAAAGCCTCTTATATATCGGGGCTTTCAGGGAAAATTCATCGGATGGGGAGTCGCTTCCTTAGTCATCGCGGTCGTCTTAGGAGGATTAATCGGGAGCTTAACCAGTATGGTTTTAGGCGGGGTGATTACGCTAACCGTCATGACAACCGGACTTTTCATCACCTCTCAGCAGCAGAAAAAAGGACTGCATAGCAAAACAAGGTACAAAGGGGTATTTCAGATCGCTACATCCTTAAAATCGAAGTAATCATGTTTGGGAAAAAAAGGAACGAATTTAAGCTTCCCTATCTGGGGATTGAAGACCAGATCCATGGTTTTCATTGTCTATTCAATCTGAAGGGTGACTTCGGTGTCATCCTTGGATTGGACAATCCTGTCCTGCAATATTCAGCGGATTCTTCCAAGTACGATTCCTTTCACCAGCTATACACCAATTTGATCAAAATATTGGGTGAAGGGCATTTGATCCAAAAACAGGACATTTTTTCCAGAAAGACCTACAGCGAAAAATTCTCAACAGAATACCTACAGCAAAAGTATGATGCCCATTTCCAGGGGAGGCAATACACTTCGCTAAAGACATTTTTGGTGATTACCAAACGGGCAAGAGGCAGATACAGTCAAAAGTCAGTGATGGATTTTATCCAGACAATGGGTAAGGTGACAGACCTTTTTGAACGTGCGGGAATTAAGACTGAAGCACTGTCAAGAGTGGAGACTGACCGATATGTGAAACGGATTCTCAGTATGAATTTCCATGAGGAAAAGATTGTACTGGACAACCTACTTGCCGAAGAAAGTCAAGTGGAAAGCGGAGAAAGAGCATTTCGGTCGATCACCTTGGTGGATACAGATAAGGTAGAACTTCCGGAAAAAGTGACCTCCCATTTGGAGCGTAACGACAAGGATAGCCTTAAGGGGTTTCCGGTGGATAATATGGCCTTCCTTTTCGATGTCCCCAATTTCCAAACCATAGTTTATAACCAGGTCATTGAAATTATTGAGCAGAGATCCACGCTGACCAAGCTTGAATTGAAGCGAAAGCGACATTCCGGGATACCCGATCCTGCCAATAATATATGTGTTGAAGATATTGACAGGTTATTAGAAGACGTAGCCAGAAATAATCAGCTTTTGGTCAATTGCCACTTCAATGTGGTCGTTTCTGCTAAGAAGGAACACATACAAGGAGCTTGTAATTATGTGGAATCCTCCCTTTTCCAACAAGGGATTGTTGCCAACAAGAATTCCTATAACCAACTGGAGCTTTTCAGGACACTGCTTCCCTGCAACACCGCTGAGTTGAAAGTTTACGATTACTTCCTGACCACCTCTGATGCTGCATTATGTTTTTTCTTGAAGGAATCACTGAACAAGGATGAAATAAGCGGTTTCCAGATCCGATTTACGGATAGACAAGGAATCCCATTGAAGATTGATCCAGCTGATTTGCCGATGCAAACCAATCGGATCAACAATCGAAACAAGTTTGTGCTGGGTCCTTCCGGTTCGGGAAAATCATTCTTTATGAATGCCCTTATCGAGCAGTATTGCATGTGGAATAAGCGGCCCAATCCTAAATGGCTGATGGATGTGGTCATTGTGGATACCGGCCACTCGTATTCCGGACTTTGCCAATACTACCAAGGGAAATACATCACTTATACTGAGGAAAAGCCAATAACCACCAACCCTTTTTCAATTACTGAAGAAGAGTACAACATCGAGAAGAAAGACTATCTCCTGACCCTCATTTCTTTATTGTGGAAGACAGCAGAAGGAACAGTTTCTCAGGTTGAAGCGGATGTTATTTCCAGTACCATTTCGGCCTACTATTCTTCCTTTTTCTCAGGGGAAAGTGAAATCGATCGACTCTGCTTCAACAGCTTTTATGAATTCGCTTTGGAGAAAATCCCCGAAATCAAAGAGAGTGAAAGCATCGGATTTGAACTTGAAGAGTTTCGCTTTGTGCTGAAGAAGTTTTACCAAGGAGGTGAGTTTGAGAACCTGCTCAATGAGGAGGTTGACCAGTCTTTGTTTACCGAATCTTTTGTGGTTTTTGAGATCGACAGCATTAAAGAGCACAAGGTGCTTTTTCCGATTGTCACACTCATAATCATGGATGTTTTCATCCAGAAAATGAGGTTCCGAACCAAATACCGGAAAGCACTCATCATCGAAGAGGCTTGGAAGGCAATCGCCTCCCCGCTCATGGCAGGCTATATCTTATACCTCTATAAGACCGTCCGAAAATTCTGGGGAGAAGCCATTGTGGTAACTCAAGAGCTGGGAGATATCATCGGAAATGCGGTGGTCAAAGACAGCATTATCAATAACTCGGATACCATCTGTCTCTTGGATCAGACCAAATTCAAAGACAATTATTCTCAAATCGCCTCCCTGCTGTCCATCAATGAAAATGAAAGGAAAAAGATTTTCACGATCAATCAGCTGGATAATCATGAGGGCCGAGGAAGATTCAAGGAAGTCTATATCCGAAGAGGATCTGCCGGTGAGGTGTATGGGGTGGAAGTGTCCTTGTACCAATACCTGACCTATACCACGGAAAAGCCCGAAAAATCAGCCATCGAAATCTATATCCAAGCCTTTGGAGGATACCAAATGGGACTGGACGCTTTTGTCGAGGATTTCAAAGCTTCTGAGCTTGCCCTTCATGAGTTTTTTACGGAGGTCAATAAGCAAGGGACCCCGGTCAGAGAGACACTTACAGCCACATTTTAATCATGTCTATGAAAAAGAGCTTGAACATACTGGTATTTCTGATCCTTTCGGGATCTGCTTTTGGGCAAACTGTCTATGTAGATCCTGCGGTAGCGGGTGCAACGGCTGCACATTCTGCGGTCATCAATTCCCAGCTGAATGCCACCAATGAACGGTTGACTTTGATTGAGCGGGGACAGTTGGCGATCACCGGAAATCTGACCATTGTCAACACGATGCAGGACAAAATCTACAAGGGACTTTCTGAGGTCAGTTCGATTTTGACCAATCTTTCCAATGTGCAAGAAATAGCACGAATAGCCACCGGGATTTCAAGTGACCTCAGCCAGGTGATGGACTTAGCCGGAGAGAATCCAGCTTTACTCCTATTTGCCGAACGGAATGCTACCCTATTTCAGCAAAGGGCAACTTCCTTGGCTTTGGAGGTCAGTTCATTTGTGTTGAAGGGAGGAGAAAATAACCTCATGGACGCAGGAGAACGGTCCAAGCTGATCAATCAGATTTTGACTGAAATGGTCATCCTGCGATCCTACTCTTATGGCATGTATCGAGCTATGTATTTCGCTCAGATGAAAGGATTTGTAAGGGCCTTAAATCCTTTCCAAGGTTACATCAACGTGGATATCCAGCTTGCTCAGGATATAGCCAGAAAAGCCAAAACCCTACAATGATGAAATCTTTTTGGCTTTTCTCCTTCGTTTTATTTGCTAGCCTTGAGGTGGGTTTTGCCCAAACCAATGTGGCTCTTCTCCACCAGCTGGTCGAGGAATCTAAGTCTGAATACAACCTTCAAAAAGAGGCGAAAGAAAATCAAGGTAGGAACTCGGTTAATGAGGAGGTCAATACCAATTTGCTCAAGTCGGTAAAGGAGAAATACCGGGCCGTTCAGGATCGATTTGCCAAACTTTCCATTGTCATCGATGCATTTGGAATCGGTGCAGCGGCTGATCCTTTAGTCAACTCTATTATTGATAACCAACAGCAAATCGTTTTCTACTGTAGTCAAAATCCGGAACTGGTACTTTTTGCGGTAGAGTCTGAAAAGGTTTTCGTCGAAAGATCCTATTCACTTTTGAATTACCTCTTTGGCCTTTCGGCAAGTATCGGAGTGGTCAACCAGATGAAAGTTTCGGAAAGAAGAATCCTTTTCCAGCACATTCTGGACGAGCTGAGGGAGATCAACGGGCTTTCCTACACCGTTTCCAAATCACTTCAACACTATCTGGAAAGGAAGCGAGGAGTCAATCCTTACCTACAATATGTGGCAACGGAAATGGATTTGGTAGAAGAAATTATTCAAAACGCCAAAACCCTAACCCGATGAAGAATCTCCTTTTTCTTTTCATCTGTTTCATGGTGCTTGAATCTTATGGGCAGACCGTAATATTTGACAAAGCCCATTTTTCGATAGTCAATGCCAATGCTGCTGTAAGAAACGCCAGTGAAATAGGGTATCACCAAACCTTGGATATCATCAGGCAAAACACCGATGATATCATTCTCAATTCATCCAGCCTTGCTCTGGTTCAAACCATGATTGTCAACTCCCTGACCCAAATCAATGAGGGGTTCAAGGATGCAATTCAGGTGAGAATGATAGCGGAGACGGTCTTGGATATCAGTTCAATTTCCGCAGAGGCTTTCCGGTTGGCGGGCGATAATCCCATCCTTTTTCTTTTTGTGGAAGAGTACACGGCTCAGGCGAAAAAAAGAAGTCTCAATCTGGCCTCGGAAGTTTCTTCCCTGATTCTCAAGGAAGGCGATGATCTCCTGATGAATTACAATGTCCGGGATGAGCTACTTGATTCGGTTCAGAAGGAATTACAGGTAATTCTTGCCCTGGTACTGGCCGCAAAAAACAGCATCTACTGGGCCAAGACCAATGGAATAATTCGATCTCTCAATCCCTATCAAGCTTATATCAATCGTGATTTAGGATTGATTAATGAAATTATCATCAAACAGAAAATCCTTACCCGATGAAGCCAATTCTTTCATTTTTGATCCTTTTTTCTGTTTGTATTCTCAGTTACGGACAGACTCCCATCCACGATAGAGCGATTGTCGCTCAGCAGGAACGGATGGTCTTTAAGCAATGGGATGAAGATAAATTCTATCCTGAACCCAACAGATTGCTAGGAATCCCAACGAATCCAATTTGGTATATCACCTGGGGATTGCATCCCAATTACCCGGATCTGGACAGAAGGCCTTTATCTCCAAGGGGAGAACAGACTCAAAGGCTGGGATTGGCAGCGGCAATGCAGATTTCCTCCAATTACTACAAGCAGCACTCAGATACGGTCAAGAACTTGGCGACCGCAGAAATAGCCCGCATTTCAGGTGCTTTTTCATCAACAGATCCTCTTTACCAATTCTATTATAAGCGAGAGCTGAAGCCTTTGGAAAACCCTGAAGTCTCAGCTTTTCAGGGTGTTCCTTCGGAAGTAATCCAGTACATGACTGATCATGGGGCATACCAATGGTATGTAAACAACATGGCTTCGCTTTCAGAGCGATTTGAGTTTGCCAAGAGCTTGGATATGGAAAGAGGGCAACGGATTCTGATGTATCACAGAATCATGCTTGAAATGAGGGATGTCCTTAAAAAGTGGCAATACAAGCTGAACATGTCTTCCAATATGCTTGCCTTCCGAAAGCTGAACCAGCGGAAAATCAGCGGAGAGATTATCCTTTCAGATCCAAAAAGCGAGGAGGATAGAGCCAAGAAAATTGCTAACCAAACCCAAGTGCTGAAATGAAGAAGCTGATCACAGGACTATCAATTTTCCTTGGGGTATCCATCTCCGGATTTGCACAATCGGCCAACCATGACCAGTACAAGGAGACCATAAGCTATTTGCAAGGGAATAGTATTTACGACAGGGGAGTGATGACCTTCTTTGAAGAAATGAGGGATTATGGCTTTGCTCACTCTGATCCTTTTATGAGAGATGCTCAGACCTTGGCCTGTATTTTCATGCTTATTTTTTTCAGTCTGAAATGCTATGAAATGATGGCAGGGGACAAAAAACTTGAAATCATGCCCCTCCTGAGACCATTTGCTTTGGTAATTCTTTTGATGTGGTGGCCAATTTTCTGCCAGATCATCGCTTTTCCCACCAATTTGATCGCAGCCAGAACAGAAGCCCTTTTCGGGACCCAAAACGATATCAATAATGGCTTGCGACTTGACCGTGCGGCCTACATGATCGAGATGGCCGATCAGCTGGTGGAATATCAGGCAGTGACGGAGATGGCATCGGAACAGGCGCAGGAATCCGATAAGGACTTGGGGACGGTGATTGTTGACGGGGTAAAAGGATTTTTCTCCGATCAGATTCTAGCCCCTATTGTCCAAATGCGGATTAGGATGCAAACCAGCCTTCAGCTGCTTGCTACCCAAATCATCGAATTGGTGGCCATCTGGATTCTGAGGGTGTGTGTCTATATCATTTTCATGTTACAAATCATCTACTCAACGGTGTTGGTGATACTCGGACCTTTTTCAGTGGTGGTGAGTATCCTTCCGGCTTTTCGGGATGCGTTCACGACTTGGATAGCCAGGTTTGTTTCTGTCAACCTTTATGTGGGAGTGGCTTATTTGATTCTCTACATCACAGGAAGACTCCAGCAATACGCCTTGGAGGTCGAAATTGACAAGTACGAGTACCTGCTTTCAACCGGTGGCGGAGCGGATCGACTTGAAAAAATGGCTTGGCTGGCATCCAATGGCTTTTTGAGTTTCGGGCTGGTGATAGTTGCATTTTTTGTCAGTGCCATTGCCATTACTACCGTGCCCTCCATTTCCACTTGGATCATTTCCACTTCAGGAATCTCCTCGGCAGCAACCACCGCCGGAAGGATGGGGTCTTCTGCTTCAAAATCAATTTCAAGAGCTAAACTAATCTAACCATGATCATCCAAAATATTGAGTCGAAAATCAGATTGGCTACGGTTCTTTCCTTGGGAAGCCTGCTTACCTCAATCATTATCTGTGGATTTGTTTCGGTTTACGCTTATAAACAGGTAGCCAATGCTAGGCAGTCCATTTATATCCTGGATAATGATATTCCCATTTTGGCCAAGCAGGCCAATATGCAAATGAATAGGCCAGCTGAGTACAAAGCAGCCGTGGACTTATTCCATAGCCTTTTTTTCAACCTGACTCCCGATGATAAGCACATCGAATATCAGATGAGCAGGGCCATGTATTTCGTGGATGAGACCGGAGTCGGCCAATACAATAACCTGAAAGAAAAGGGCTACTTCAATTCCATTCTCTCGTCAAGTTCAGTGCTTTCTATCCAGACAGATTCGATTGTCCTGGATCAGAATAGATTCCGGTATTACGGCAAGCAAAAGATAGATCGAAGAAGTGCCACAATCACCCGATCGATCATCACTGAGGGGGAATTGATCGATATCCCTCGAAGTGAAAATAACAGCCATGGGGTATTAATCACGAATTGGAAAACTATTGAAAATAAAGACCTGAGCAATGTTTCGAAAAACACCTTCTAAGGATCGGGATACCACCATTTTCCAAGAACTGAAAAATGAGCTTTACCCTCACATAGCGGGAATAAATGGCTATTTGAAAGGGTTGATAGATAGACATGCCAAGATCATTTTTTGTGGCATGCTCCTTCTCATCGTAACGTCTTTCATCCTGACCTTTTTTGTGCTGAAGCCTGACTCGGAGAATCAGGCTAACAATTTCAAAAAAGAGCTAAAAGCTATCCCAAGAGAGCTTTCAAATGAATTTTCAGCCTTGCAGGATTTGACACTAAGGGCTGCGAAAATAGCAGAGTTAAAGGCTGAAATAGAACGGATTATAGCTCAGGATTCCATTTCAAAGACGGATTCCACCTATCTGGAAAAAGCAATTGAGCAACTGCAATACTTTAATAACCACTCCAATGAAAATTGACTTCAAACAGCCCAGATACATCCTGCCGATTATCATGCTTCCGTTTTTGTGCTTGCTGTTTTACGGGTATAAATCCTTTAGCAAAGACGGTCCGGCTGAGCCTGTTCAGGGGCTCAGTGGAATCCAATCCGAGATTGGCAAAGTGTCGGAACAGATCCAGAAAAAACCGCTTGATTCCAAACTCGATGCTTCCAGAGAAACCTATAAAAGAGCAAATGATGGATACACGGCTATCAAAGGCTTGGAGCTCGAGGTGGAAGAATCCAGCCAAATCAAAACACTTTATAACGAGGAGGAAAAACGGCTGCTGGATTCCATAGACAACGCTTTAAAAGGTGCAGGTCTATACTCGGAAAAACCCGATGCAGCCGATGGTTTTCCATCTGTTTTGCCACAACCTTCCAGGCAGCAAAGCTTTTCCAAGGAAGATGAAGAATTGCTGAATGCCATCAATCAATTGGAAGGGAAAAAGACCCAAGTTCCCGTCAACCGATACGAAGATCCCATGGAGCTATTCAAAGCGCAGATGGCTGTGATAGACTCCATCTCCAAAGCGAATGATCCTGCTTATCGAGAGCTACAGCAAAAAGAAAAGGAGAGTCAACCCGAACCAAAAGAGGCCGAAAACGAAGTTTATCGGGTTCAGAAGTCAGAGGGGGCAGCGACCTTATTCAATACCGTCACCAGAGAAAAAAAGGGGAAGTTCATCGAGGCAATCATTGACCAGGATATCAAGAGCGGTACTCTTGGGGCCAGATTGAGAATCCGACTTTTAGACGATATCCTGATTGGAAATGCCATTGTGGGCAGGGGAACTTACCTCTATGCCTTGATTTCCGGATATGAAGCTCAGCGGGTGAAGCTGACCATTTCTTCGGTCATGATCAATGATCAAATCTTCCCGATTAAGCTCTCCATTTATGATGTAGATGGGATGGAGGGGCTGTATGTTCCTGCCAGTGCCTTCCGGGAATTCTCCAAAGAACTCGGAGGAAATACCACCGGAGGAATGAATCTGACCATGCAGCAAAACTCAGATGCCTTGAGTCAACTGTATATGTCTGCACTCCAACGAATGTTCACTTCTACTTCCCAGGCTGTTTCCAAATCCATCAAAAAGAACAAGGCCAATATCAAGTATGGGACTTCAGTCTATCTGATTGATACCAACGAATTGCAGGAAAACGGAAAAATGATCCAAAACCAAAACTGACCTATCATGAGACAAAAGATTATAACCTTTATCCTTTGGGCGATATCCATTTCGGGTTATGCCCAGCAAAACGGAACGCTGCTGAAAAGCCAACTTCCCAAGATCTACATCGACGAGGAAATCTCGCTACACTTTCTTTCTCCCGAACCTATCCAATACGTGGATATCTCGACCGACAATATGATCGGTGATATTCCTTTGGAGAGTGTATTTCGGGTAAAAGCAATCCGAGACAGTGTGTCTAACCTCAATGGATACAATAAGTCTTTGGGGGTGGTCACTATTGTCGGGCAGAAGTTCATCGCACAGTACGATTTATGGTATGCCCATGATGAGCGACAGCTGAAGACTCAAATCGAAATTCTTCCTACTCACACCAGCCCCTTGGAGGTCGGCAAAATCCCTATGAGCGACCAAGAGCTTCGGTATTTTTCAATAGAGGCATTTAAAAGGAAGGGGAAGGACAAGATCACCAAAAGCAGCCAGTACGGAGTAACCGGTCAGGTGAACAGTATCTACACGGTGGACGATTATATCTTTTTGGATATCTCCTTTATCAACAAGACCAATCTCAAATTTGATCTGGACCAGTTGAGGTTTAAGATCGAGGACAAGCGAATCACCAAAGCAACCAATGTCCAATCCATTGAGATAGAGCCCGAGTACCAGCTTTTCACCCCGGAGAGCTTTGAGAAGAAATACCGAAATATCTACGTGTTTAAAAAGTTCACCTTCCCCAATTCCAAGGTGTTCACCATCGAGCTTTCGGAATCCCAAATCAGTGGAAGAACGCTCTCTTTGGAGATCAAGTACGCAGACCTTTTAGCGGCAGACACACTTTAAAAATGATTTTCCCCTTCAACTGAGCCTTTGCCATGAATGAGAAAAGAGAATTAAAAAGCCTTCACGCGACCTTTCAATTCATTGTCTACCTGATGGTGTTTCTGGACATTCTGATGTTTGTCTACGCCCCACAGTTGTTAGCTATGGATGGGTTGGGGAGATTTCTTTTTCCTCTTTTTGAAAAGCTGCAAAACCTGAAGATTTATAGTAATGTGCTTCTTGGAAAAGTGGCCATTTTGATCGCGATTTGCCTTTCAGCTATCGGGACAGTGGCCAGAAAGAACCTGGATTTAAACCCGAGAAATCAGATCATTTTTCCCTTGACAATCGGCCTGATTTTATTCTTTGGATCGATCTATCTCTACACGCTGGAAGATTCATTTTTGGTGATGGATCTCACTTCCATTCAAGACCTAGGGTATAGCCTATCTTTATTTCTTGGGGCTGTTTTGATCCATACCTCCTTGGACAATGTATCGAAACTGATCAAATCGGGTCTGGGAAAGGATGAGTGGAATATCGAAGGAGAGTCCTTCATGCAAGACACCAAAAAAATCGAAAACCCCTATTCTGTCAACATTCCCATGAAATTCTATTTCAGGGGAAAAGTCCGAAAAGGTTGGATCAATTTGGTCAATCCATTCCGAGGAACTTTTGTGATCGGAACCCCGGGTTCCGGGAAGTCCTTTGGAGTGATCAATCCTTTTATCCGACAGATGATTGGCAAGGGATTTACTATGTGTCTTTACGATTTTAAGTTTCCTGACTTGGCTCAGATTGCCTATTTCCACTATCTGAAAGCTCAGGACAAAAAGGCAAATCCAAATTTCAAATTCCATGTGATCAATCTGGATGAGGTAGAATATTCCAGGAGGATCAATCCGATCAACAGAAGGTATTTGAAGACAGTGGCCAATGCTTCTGAAACTGCAGAGGCTATTTTTCAATCCATTCAAAAATCCGATTCCACAGGAGGAGCAGACAAGTTTTTCGAGCAATCGGCCATCAACTTTCTCTCTGCCTGTATATTCTTTGTGTCTCGATACGAAGAGGGTAAGTATTCCACATTCGCTCATGTGCTGGATTTCCTGAACAGGGACTACGAGGATATTTTTAACTGTCTGACCAAATATCCTGAACTCAGATCCATGGTATCTCCCTTCCGAAGCGCCTTTGAAAAGAAGGTTTACAAACAGCTGGAAGGGCAGGTCGGTACCCTGAAGATTTTCCTTTCAAGGCTCAATACCAAAGAAACCGCTTGGGTCTTCAGTGGGGATGATTTCGACCTTAAAATTTCGGACCCCAATTCTCCATCCATTCTGGTTCTTGCAAACAGTACCGAAACGCAGAGTATCACGGGTACTTGCTATTCGGTGATCATTAACCGGTTGACCCGATTGATCAATACCAAAGGGAATCTGCCGACTGCCTTGATAGCGGATGAAGCGCCGACTTTTTATATCCATAAAATCGAAAACCTGATTTCTACTGCCAGGAGCAATAAAGTAGCGGTTTTACTCGGCTTGCAGGAATTGCCCCAATTAAACCAGCTTCAGGGAAAGGATACGGCATCGACCATGACCTCGGTGATCGGAAATGTGCTTTGTGGTTCAGTTCGCCATAAGGACACGCTGTCTTGGTTGGAGATGATGTTTGGAAAGCGAAAGCAGTTGGGGCAGAGTGTTTCGATTGATCGGGATAAAACCTCGATTTCATATAGTGAGCGATATGATCCACTGATTCCTGCGGGAAAAATTGCCTCCATGCATACCGGGGAAATTGCGGGAATTATCGCCACGGAAGGGACTCAGTTTGACGGGAAATACAAAACCTCCAATGTCCATTGCCGGGTCAATCTCGATATAAGAGAGATTAGGCAAGAGGAAATCTCCTATCGAAGCACTCCGAAATTCTATGATTTCAAAGGGAAAAAGGAAGAGATCTTGACCAAGCACTTTGAGAAAATCCACCGACAGGTTACTGAGATTATTGAAAAGCACCGGGAAATGGCAATCCTAGATTAAGTCATTGAAATCATGCAAAGGAACCTATCGATTATACTTCTTCTTTTTGCTCACCAGGCATTTCCTCAATTCAATTCCATTGAATTTCGAAAGGAAATGACTTCAGTGAACGTGATCAGGTCCGCTGAATTCAAGCAAGAAGCGAAAGGGTCTGAAATTCCTCCTTTGTCCCAACAGGAACTAGCCGTGGAACATGGGGAGGAGCTATTGTTGGCATCCCTTCCCTTAGAGGATTTTTTTCTGACTTCAGAGTTTGGCTACCGCTCCGATCCATTCTCCGGAAAAACGAAATTTCATGGGGGAATCGATCTAAAAACCAAGCGTTCAAAGGTGCTTTCCATGCTTCATGGAACTGTGGTTTCGGTGGGCAACGATCCGCTTTTAGGAATTTTTGTCAAAGTCCAACACGGCAACTATGAATCGATTTACGGTCACCTTTCTCAATCCTTTGTAGCAAAGGGCGATCGTGTCTTACCGGGAACTATCCTGGGGATTTCCGGAAGTACGGGAAGGGCTACTGGCGATCACCTACACCTGAGCATCAAAAAGGGAAGGGAATATGTCAATCCAGTCTTATTCATTCAATTGATCTCAATGCTATCGACTAAAGAAGAAGCAATCACTTATTTATCAAAACCGTAAAGCAAGCAACATGACAAATCAAAATGGATTACCGATGAAGGATTTGGAGATTTTTGGAGTCATCAAAAACGGAAAATTTACCATTCCTGAAAGAGAAGTCAACGCCCTTAAAAATGGAGGGATAACCGATGTAGTGGAATTGACCGACCTGAAAGGGAAGGATATTTTCATCGATAAATTACCGGCTAGACTTTCCATAGTCAGGGGAGAAGATGGGAATCCCGCCTTGCGGATTGATCCGGTTTACAGGGAACCTAATCAACATCCCAATTTGAATGACGCAGAGCGGAATCAACTGGTCCGGAAAGAATTGGCCAATATCAAGAAAACCTATGTTGACAAAGAAGGGAACATTCAGACTGAGATCATCGAGTACGATCAGCGAACCAAACAATTTCTCTCCTACAATCCCCGAGACATCAAAGCCCCTCAATCAGTCAATGGGCAAGAACTCGATCCACAGCAAAAGAAGAAATACAAGGAAGGGGAAACGGTGCTGTTGGCAGATGGGACAGCATTTCAACTTTCTCCATCTGCTCCAAAAGGCCTCAGATCAAATAAGTCAGGGTTAGTCCTTTCGGTTTTGCTGGATGGCGGCTTGTCCTACCTGCTGATTACCGGTGTTCAGAAATTGCTCGGAAAGCAAAGCAAGGAGGATAAAGCATATAGCGAAGGATACCTTCAGGCCATCAAGGAGGTTCAAAAGCAGACAGAGCGAAGGATTGCTAGAAATCCGAATGACAGAGATGCAATTCGAGACTTGAACAACATCAAGGAGGAATATTCCAAGATTTCAGCAGATTCCTCACTCCCAAAATCGGTTAGGGACGACTTTGATATCAATGCCATCAAACGGCTAAACAGCATTGATACGGAAGAAGGAAAGAACCCAAGAAAACGATTCGAACAAGATAATGGCTTCGACAGAGACCTTTGATATTTTGAATTATAAAGGGGTGGATAAGCCTATTCAAGGTCTGTTTTCCAAGTTTGCCCATCAGGATAAAACGGGCCAGATCGTGTTTGACTTCTTTGATGAGCAAGGCAAGAAAGTGGATGGTGAAATCCTGAGCCTTTACCGGAATAAACCGGCTTCCATAGGGATTTCTGTCCTTAATCTTTCAGAACATTCTCGGTCAATTTTTGTCTCCGATTCCTATGCTTCCCTTATCTGCTTTGCCAATCAATTCAAAGCCAGAATCTCCTTTGATGAAGCTGGCTTCGTGATCATCGGGGCCGAGTTTGACTTGAGTTTACTGGACCAAGCATTCAGGAAGGTCTCAAAAAAAGCCAAGATCAATACGGTATTTAGCACCTCGATTTTGGGAAGGGTGATGGATTGTAAAGTTCAGGATCTAGTTTGTAATCGGGACTGTAGGTATTATTTATCCGATGATTGTGTTCAGCTTAAAAACCGAAAGAGGAATAAAGTCTCGAAGGAATCGATTTTCAATTTTTCACTTCGAACCTACTGCATTTCGCAAGCGATCATTCAAACAGTCCGGACATTTAAGCCTAAGCAAAAGGGAGTTGAGTCCTTTTATCAGCTAAACCAACTGCATTGGAAAGACCTTAATTAATATGGTTTTGCTATATTTAAACGCTTGTCACTCAAAATTATGGAGAATAATAGTCTTGAATTCCTCAAAAAGAACCTGAAATTCCTTGGCTTTGGTACTTCATTAAATGCTGCCCTGGAAGCTAAAGTTTCTGAGCGAGAGGAGTCCTTTAAAATCGGAGTCTCAGCCGATTTTAATGCCAGGCAAAAGGATGGCAGGATGGGAAAGGACAAGGTTAATTATGAGCTGAATTTCTCGAGATCTTCGAAGCCTTATAATTATTCTTTGGATAGCGTGAAAGTTACCCTAAACGATCAGACCCAGAATACATTTTCGTATGGAAAGGGAAATGACGTGACGGCAAAGGAAGCCTATAATTTGCTCAGAGGGGCATCTATCCATAAAAAAGCCATTCTAAATAGGCAAATGGATAATAGGGTATTAGCTTCGAGCGAAGTCGGTCAGGTGAAGGAAGGCTCAGGAGAAAAGATTGATTCCATCTGGATCAAATTGGATTTTGAAAAGTGTAATGAGCAGGGGAATTTCTCCTACAAAAAGTTCTATCCTGATCATGGATTCCACCTGGAAACTGAACTGAGCAGATTCCCGATCAAGGAGCTTGAAAATTTTCAGGAAAAAGAAATGCTGCTCTCCAGCTTAGGACGGGGTAATACCCAAAATGCCACTTTGGAAAATGGTCAACCCGTATTTATCGAAGCGGATCCGGAATCGAAGAAAATCCAGTTTTATGACATGAATTTCAACAAATTGGACGTTTTACCTACTCAGACGCAAGAAATCGGTAGGTGAATTTAAGTCTGCCAAATCATTTATTTTATTCATATCCAGTCTTTTACATTTAACTATTCCAAGTCTTTAAACTAAACCATTTTAATCCATGAGAAACCTGAATTACCTGTTTTTAATCGCAATTACCATTTTTTTTGTTAGCTGTTCTTCGGAGAATGAGGAGCCTAAATTGGTTGAGAAAAATGTCACCATTGAAGTAGAAATGGAGGGGAATTACACCGACTATCTAGTGACCTTTTCGGTTCATAGTATGCTTAGCGGAACCTCTACTTTTGTTGCTCCGGTGTTGGATCAGCCGATTGAACTCAACTGGACCCAAGTGATTGAACAAGGCAATACCTACACCCTTTCTTTTGAGCCAGAAGTCCCAACTATTTCAGCCACTTCTTCAGCTCCGATCCATAGTTTAGGTTTTGTCTTCAATGCCGTTCACTTGGGAGGAGAAACCGATGATTCTTTCCAGCCGCTTTCAGCGACCGTTAATGTTTTGGCTGATGGGGAAGTCTATCGACAGTTTGAATATAAGGCTTTACCTCCTGGAGAGGTTACCTTGCCACTTGCTGAGGAGGTTACTCTTAATTGATTGTGGCTGATTCCGTTTCTTCATCTTGCCTTACCCTCGAAGTATTTACATGCCCTATTCCGGTTTTATCCAATTGTATGCACAAAGGTCGGACGGCCTGTCAGTTTCAAAAAATTGGGGCTTCTAGCAGAATTTCCTAAAAACAGGGTTTCCTACGGACTGCCTCCCAGTTTTTAAATTCTAATTTTTTCTCACTTTCCCGGCCATCCTAAATGACCTGCATAAATTTTAACTAAAACCAAAATACTATGGCATTCTCAAAAAAGTACATCGGAAAAGGAAAGCAAGTCGAAAACATGGATATTGTGGAAGTGAGCCTGAATATGGCTGAGCTTCAAAACCACACCTTCGAGTATGAAGGAGAAACCTTCGTCAAATTCAATGTCGCCAAGCTAAAAGAACCTGATCAGTACGGAAAAACCCACACGGTTTACGTTTCCGTTAAAGAACCGGATTCGGAAGAATCTTGAGAAAAGCCCTTAGGGGCTTTTTTGTTGCTATTCGAAGCGTTCTAACTTAAAAACACTTATCAGCTGTTATCTTCCTCACTCTTTGCGTGAATGATTTTGATTTTTAACTCCTCTGAAAAATCTTCTTCATACAAAATGGACTGAATAATTTCAAAGAGTAAATCTCTATCGATTCGATTGTCTGCTACATCGACTACAATGTTTTCCATGGTCAGGATAAATTTCTCAGCAAGAACTTCTAGACCATTTAAGTACAGAAAATAAACACTTAGGGCCAGTGAAGCCCTTTTATTTCCATCGTTAAAGCAATGATTTTTGTTGATTGAATAGAATAAATGCGTGAGTTTATCTTCTATATCCGGGTAATAGAAGTCATTTTTCATATGCTCAATGGTACTTTCTATGAGTCCTCTATCTCGTACACCAAAAAAACCTCCGGACTCTCTGACGATGTTGTCATGTACCTCTATGGCATACTCTACTGTGAAATATTGAAAATCAATACTCATCTGTCTTTCAGCCTTTTGAAAACATCAATCAGTTGCGGATTTTCCAGAACTCTCTCGATAAGGTCTTTGCTTCTGTCTCCTAAAAATCTGGTGTAATCATCGTGACTTAGTGCACCAATATATTTTTGGAGGCGCTGATGGATTATGTTTCGTAAACCATAATCCCTTGAGGCCATTTTTGCTCTAGCGTCATCGATTAAAGGAATCCATTGTCGTTTGTTAGAAAAGCGGTCTATCAAAATGTTCAGTTCGGAAGGCCTTAGCTTTCTTTCGAGTTTGTTTGCTTCATCCCTTATTTCATCAGCAAGCCCAATTTCAAAAGAGGCAATTAACTTTAAGACATCGGCATACATGGTGTCCCTGGGATTGTCTTTTTCTTCCAATCGTAGGATTGCTTTATATTCCTTTGCATTCTCCTTGAATATGGCATTGTATATCGCATCTGTGTAAATGCTGTACTTCATTGGTCCCATATCCAAATGCTGGCTCAGTGCACTTGTAAACTCCTTTCGGTAAATCGGTTCTCGAGCGATGGCAATCAAAAAATCTTCTTCTCTTTGATTGATATACTTTGTTGAACCTCCAATGCGCTTATTGATGGTGTCTATGACAACGTCGAGCATGAGGCTTCGGACTTGCTTCGCTTTTTCACTTTCGGTGAGAAGCATTCCAAGATTTAATACAGCCCTGAAATTGAAAACCGCAAGTGCTTTAATCCTAGAAATGGATTGATGATCAGTGGTTTGATCCGACAGAGTATCATCAGTGATACTCTGTGAACTGTCATCATGAGGAGCGATTAGATGTCCGAATAAAGACTTGAACTCTTTTAGTTTTTGCCCTTTAAGTACTTGATACCCATTATGGGACAATTCATCCTGGTGGTTTGCTATATAACGGCTGATCGTTGCTCGACTGACTTCGTAAAAGTCCATCACCATTTTGGTGGTAAACTTATATTCCTCATTGTAATGCAGACCGGACAATCCAAGTTTGGTTTGGATTGAGTCAATGGCCTGAGAATTATTCAGAATATTTTGTCTGTCGATTGCCGACTGTGTCAGGTCTCTCGTCATTTTTTAAAGTCCTTTTTGTGCGGTTGAATCATTCAACCGCTTATAAATCTTCTTCATCATTATCTCTTTAACCAAATCACCGAAGAGCTTGTCTTCTAGAATTTTCTCAAAGATCTCTTGGTTTTGATCCATGCGGCCAATCATTTTATCAATGAATTTGTCTTCAAATGCAAACTTGAACGTGTCTAATTTGTTGACCTTGGCTTGGGTTTGCAGGGTTTCATCATCCATCAACTCCGCTTCAATCTGATCAAAAAAGAGCTTATCCGCTTCTTCGAACTCTGTACCGAAGCGATCATTCAACACAGTAACGATCTCTGATAAGTGAGCTTCCTCGTCTTTAGGCCGTTTTAATCCTGCCTCAGTCGTTCCGCTTAGTTCGCCATCTTTGCTTTTCTCAAGCTCGATGGCTCCTTCCTTGATTTTCTGTAAGCGATAGTATTCTAAAGCTACTTCATCATCCAAATGCAGGGCATCAGACAATTCCTTCTTTGGTAATCGAGTCTGGAGTAATTTTGCATAGGCGTAGAATTTCTCAAAATCGCTATCTATGAATGGCATGATTTGAGACAAAAACGCATATAGGTTTGTCCAAGTGCGAAGACCCTTTTTGAATTCGTCTTGCTTCTCTTCTTCAGGGATTTCTTTGAAGCGATCTACAGCAGGATCGGTAAAGCTATAAAGGAACTTCTGCTGTTTAGCATTGTTGAGCTTGGTTGCCGGATCAAAATACACATTGGCAAAAGCATCAATATCCTGATCCCAATACACCTGAAACTTATCTAGATTGCCTTTAAGGTCATACAGGTGATTGATTTCTGTTTCATCCTTCACGGATGTCACTTCATAGTAAGGCTGGAAGGAATCCAAGATCGTTTGCCGATCATTGGCAAAATCCAGTACAAAGGTATCTTCCTTACCTGGGCAAGTCCTATTCAAACGGGAGAGCGTTTGAACCGCTTTGACTCCAGAGAGCTTCTTATCCACATACATGGTATGGAGAAGGGGTTGATCAAATCCAGTCTGGTACTTGTCAGCCACGATAAGGATTTTGTAATCGTCTTTTTCAAAGACCTCCGGCAATTCCTTTTCTTTATATCCTGTCAATTCCGGTTCGGATACTCCGTCAGGGAAATTGTCATCGACTACTTTACCTGAGAAAGCGACCAATACTTTGATCTCTTTGTCGTATTTCTGTGCTTTGATGTACTTTTTGAATTCTTCAAAATAGCGCTTGGAGTGTAATCGAGAACCACACACGACCATCGCCTTAGCTTTCCCACCAATCTTTTGGGAAACGATATCCCGAAAATGCTCAATGATAATTTCCGTTTTCTGAGCCAGGTTGTGTGGGTGAAGAGAAACGTATTTGCCTATTGCCTTAGCAGCTTTCTTTTTATTGAACTTGGGATCGTCTTGAATCGCCTTCGTCAACTTGAAATACAGCTCATAAGTCGTGTAGTTTTGAAGTACATCATGGATAAAGCCTTCTTCAATTGCTTGTCGCATTGCATACAAATGGAAAGGCTTAGGCTTACCATGCTGATCTTTTTCTCCAAAAACTTCCAGCGTTTTGTACTTAGGAGTTGCGGTAAAGGCAAAGAAGGAAATATTTACTTGGCTTCCTCTTGCCTTTGCGGACTTTTCAATTTGCTCTCGGATGAAATCATCACCTGAGTAATCATCTTCGGTTTCAACACTGGCAGCATCTTCAAGAGATTTTGCGGCCAACACTTCTTTTAGCTTTTTACTGGCTTCGCCTCCCTGGGAGCTGTGCGCTTCATCAATAATGACTGCATACTTGCGATCAGGAAGTTCACCTACTTTTTCCACCACAAATGGGAATTTCTGCAAAGTTGTGATGATGATATTCGTGCCATACCCTAGGGCATTGGCTAATTGGGTACTGTCTTTGTCGATTTTTTGAACAACCCCTGATTTATGCTCAAACTGATAAATCGTGTTCTGCAATTGCTGGTCGAGAACTTTACGATCCGTAACCACAATCACGGAATCAAAAATACGCTGATCTTGACTATCATGAAGGCTGGATAAACGATAAGCAAGCCAGGCAATGGAATTACTTTTACCCGACCCTGCCGAGTGCTGGATCAGATAGTTTTTACCGGTACCGGTAGCCAATACATCCGAGCTGACTTTGCGAACAGCATCAAGCTGATGATAGCGAGGGAAGATCAGTTTTTCCTTTTTGTAGATCTTGCCTTCAGATTCAAACTCTTCCGTTTGAAGATGAATAAATCGCTGGATAATTTCCATCCAGCTATCTTTTTGGAGGATACTTTCCCAAAGGTAGGCCGTCCGATATCCGTTCTGGTTTTGAGGATTGCCTTTGCCATTATTGTAGCCCTTGTTGAAAGGAAGCCAGTATGTTTTGCTACCGTCCAATTTGGTCGCCATAAAGACTTCATCCTGATCCACTGCAAAATGAACCAAGGATCGTTTCTTAAAAGCAAAGAGAATTTCTCGATTGTCACGGGTCGTAGCGTATTGCTTTAGTGCATTTCCGACATTCTGCCCCGTGAATTGGTTTTTCAGTTCGAGGGTTGCTACCGGAATTCCATTCAGAGACAACAGCACATCTACCGAGTTCTTGTTTTTGCTGCTGTAGTAGATTTGACGATAAACTTTTAGGCTGTTCTTTTGGTACAACTCAACCGCATCGGGATTCAGGCCAGAGGCAGGCTGGAAGAAAGCCATTTGAAACCGAACACCATAATCCACAAATCCATTTCGCAGTACGTCTAGGCTTCCGCGAAGATCCATCTCTTTGACCAAGCGCTGGATGACCCGATTGTCCGCATCTGCTCCGTGAATGGCAGCAATCTTTTCCCATCGCTTTGGTTGGGACTGCTGAAGGAACTGGATCACCTCATATTTGAAAAGTCCCAGCTCTCGGCTGTAATCCTCAGAATTTCCAAGTAAATATTCGCCCTGTTCGACTAAGGATTGGACAAGGGCAGATTCAAAAGTATGTTCGGTCGTTAGGCTCATATCAGTCTGTCACCTTTATTTTACCCGTGACCACTTCACTGATCAAAGCGGTGCGGTATTCGGTTAGAAGATTGATTAGTTTTTGGGTTTTGGCTTTTTTTGCTTCAATCGCGGAACATTCAGTTTCTATTTTTTGAACAATAGTTTTTTGTTCTTCAAAAGATGGGACAGCAATTATTGTTTCTCCTAATTCTTCTCTATTCAAGTGAGGTTGAGCTGCTCGCAATGAATGCATGATCAATTGCCTTTTCAAGATGTAGTCACTTAATAAACCGAAGGCTACAAATTTTGGAAAAAAGTTTTCATTACACCTGAAAACCATATCATATCCAGTAACCGCACCATCATATTTGCTTGGAATAATTGCTGAATCGGCCGTATATGCCCCACTTCGTACCACTATTATATCATCTGTTCTTAATATGGGATCACGTTCATATGGGATGTCATCGGGGTCAACGAAAACTAAATCTTTTTCATCTATTTTGCCTCTAAATACATTTGTTGCACGAATTATTGGAAGTCCATCTATTTTTTGTTTTGGTGGTTGTCCTAACCCGTATTTGGTTTTTCCAACATATTTTAAGCG
>NZ_JAPEIB010000043.1:0-31142 GCF_028823735.1 Algoriphagus sp. NF | reverse complement strand
AAACAAATTTGGATTAATACATGAGCGAAGAAACAAATAAGCCTGAAGAAACCGACGATAGTTTACACAATTCAGTGCCTGTCACAGGCATGTATAAGGATTGGTTTTTGGACTATGCTTCCTATGTAATTCTGGAGCGCGCTGTTCCAGCCATTGAAGATGGTCTGAAGCCTGTTCAGCGCCGAATTCTCCATGCCATGAAGGAAATGGATGATGGGCGCTTCAACAAAGTCGCCAATATCATCGGTCAATCCATGCAGTATCACCCACATGGCGATGCTTCGATTGGTGATGCCATCGTTAATTTGGGACAAAAGGATCTGCTCATTGAGACCCAGGGTAACTGGGGTGACATTCGCACCGGTGATTCAGCTGCAGCCGCCAGATATATAGAGGCCAGACTTTCCAAGTTTGCTCTTGAAGTAGTCTTTAATCCACAGACTACGGATTGGCAATTGTCCTATGATGGAAGAAAGCGAGAGCCGGTTACTTTGCCTGTTAAATTCCCTTTACTCTTAGCTCAAGGGGTGGAAGGAATTGCCGTGGGGCTATCTACCAAGATATTGCCTCACAACTTCTGCGAACTGATTGAAGGCTCGATAGAAATTTTGAAAGGCAATACCACTAACGTACTCCCGGATTTCCTGACGGGAGGTTTGGCAGATTTTTCAGAATACAATGGGGGCCTTCGAGGAGGAAAAGTAAAAGTTCGAGCAAGAATTGAAGAGGAGGATTCCAAGACTCTCGCAATTAAGGAGATACCTTTTGGAACTACTACTGATTCTTTGATTGATTCAATCCTCAAAGCAAACGATAAAGGAAAGATAAAAATCAAGAAAGTCGTAGATAATACGGCTAAGGATGTTGAAATCCAGATTCATCTTGCCTCGGGAGTTTCTCCTGATGTGACAATCGATGCATTATATGCTTTCACGGATTGTGAGGTTTCCATCTCTCCAAATGCCTGTGTCATTGTCAATGAAAAGCCGGTTTTCATTTCAGTTAATGAAATTCTGGAATACAATACCAAGCAGACCAAGAAGCTTCTCAAGCAGGAATTAGAAATCCGAAAAGGGGAGTTGATGGAGAAATTGCTCTTCTCATCCCTTGAAAAGATCTTCATTGAAAACAGAATCTATCGAGACATAGAGGAATGTACCACTTGGGATGAGGTTTTGCAGGCAATTGATAAAGGATTGGATCCTTATAAGCCTGATTTCTATCGGGAAATTACCCAAGAAGACTTGGTTCGACTGACCGAAATAAAGATCAAGCGTATCTCCAAATACGATTCCTTCAAGGCAGATGAGTTGATGAAGCGCCTGCAGGATGAATTGAAAGAAGTCAATCACAACCTAAGACACCTTACAGACTATTCGATCAAATACTATGAACGATTGCTCGAGAAGTATGGAAAAGGAAGGGAGCGGAAAACTGAAATACGTGCCTTTGATACCATTCAAGCCACTGTAGTAGCTGCAAACAATGCCAAGCTCTACGTCAATCGCAAAGATGGATTTGTAGGCTCAGGTCTAAAAAAAGAAGAATTTGTTTGTGATTGTTCGGACTTAGATGACATCATCGTCATTCGCAAGGACGGAAAAATGATGGTTTCTAAGATTCAGGATAAGGTCTTCATGGGTAAGGATATCCTCCATGTTGGGATCTATCGAAAAACAGATGATCGACTCACCTTTAATCTGATTTACCTGGACGGAGCCTCAGGGAGAGCGATGGTTAAGCGCTTCCAGCCTGGTGGTGTCACTCGAGATCGAGAATACGATTTGACCAAGGGTACAAAAGGTTCCAAGACCTTATATCTGACAGCCAATCCGAATGGAGAAGCCGAAATCGTCACCGTTTATTTGACTCAGGGTGCCAAGGCCAGGGTTAAGGTTTTTGACTTTGATTTTGCTGATTTGGATATCAAAGGAAGAGGAGCAGGGGGTAATATCTTGACAAGGTATCCGGTCCGAAAAGTTCAGCTGAAGATGGAGGGTGTCTCCACGCTTGGTGGCTTGGACATCTATTACGATCCGGTAGTTGGTCGTCTGAATACCGATGAAAGAGGTAATTTGATTGGTAATTTCTTAGGAGAGGATCGGATTTTAGTTTGTTATAAATCAGGGGATTATGAGCTGACCAACTTTGAATTGACTAATCGCTACGAGCCAAATGATGTATTGCTGATCGAAAAATTCGACCCCGAGAAGGTCTTGTCTGCTGTCTATTACGATGGGGGAAGCAAGAATTATTTCGTCAAGCGATTCCAAATTGAAACAACTACCCTGAATAAGAAATTTAATTTCATCACGGATCATCGATCTTCAGCTCTTAAGTTGATCTCTTCCGAAAAACAGCCTCAGGTGAAAGCTATCGTCACAAAAGGAAAGGAAGAAGAAGAACAAGTCTACGACTTGGATATGATCATTGATGTAAAGGGCTGGAAGGCTATGGGTAATAAATTGAGTTCTTACCCGATAAAAAGCTTGGAGCTAATTGCTCAGAAAAAAGAGGAAAAGCAATCCTCAAAGGAGGAAAATAAGGATGAAGATTCCGACGAAATAGAGATTGGAAGCACGGTGGATCTATCACCCAAAAAGGATAGTGACGAAGAGCAATTAGGCTTGTTTTGATGCAATAAAGGCCATGGGTGATATTGAATCGGATTTTGATAAGGGGCTTCTCGATTACTTGGGACAGTATGTTACTGATCATAAGAAAAAGGTAATCGAGGAAGTTCTTGCCAAGCGCACCCGACATTTTACCGTCGTCCTGGAAGATATCTACAAACCGCACAATGCCAGTGCTGTGATTCGTACTTGCGATTGCTTTGGTATTCAGGATTTACATGTCATTGAGAAGACCAATGCCTACAAAATCAACCCTTATGTAACCCGAGGAGCATCTCAATGGGTGGATTTGCATAAATACTATAATCCAGAAGGCTCTTCGGTGGACATGTGTTTTGATCAACTTCGGGGTCAGGGATATAAGATCCTTGGCACAAGCCCTAATGCAAATTCAATCCCGATTTCGGAATTAAAGGCCGATGAGAAAATTGCTTTGGTTTTCGGAAATGAGCATGAAGGAATCTCTTCAGAAGTCCAGGGAAAAGTCGATGGATTGGTTCATATTCCTATGTTAGGCTTTACAGAAAGCTTCAATATATCTGTTTCAGCCTCCATCTTTCTTTTCGATCTGGTTCAGAAAACTCAGAAACTTGATATTCCGGATTTTCACCTAAAGGAGGATGAAAAAAACTTTCTTAGGCTAAAGTGGTATCGCAGTATTGTGAAGCGATCAGATCTTCATGAGAAGATGTATTTTGAGAGTTTGAAAGGAAATTAGTAAGCCGGTCCAATCTTCAATTTTTCCCAAAAGCTGCTTTTTTCGGAGCTATTTGCCTTTCTGGCTTTTTGACGCTGCTTTGCCCTCTTTTTTTGTTCTTTGCTCTTTACCAATACGGTTCTGGCTGAAATCCCGACTTGACCTCTAAAAAACTCTTCCCGCCCGGCAATATTGATGTTTGGTTTGTAATCAAGTGAAATCACTGCATTCGCTACGGTCAATTCCAATCCTGCAATCATATCAAGTCCAAAAGTTGAGTTTCCGTATGTGTGCACGATTTGCCGTGTTTCAGGTATTTTTTGAAAGCTTTCCTCATTTCCGAAGGCTGGTCCTGCACCTAAATAGTAATTGAATCTCTTTGAAATAATGGGTCTATGGAATTTTGCCAAAGCAGAAAAGGTGGTGTTTCTCGAGAAGTCAGACTGAAGAATCAATTCTGCTGAAATACGCTTTTGGATTAGTTGCTCAAGCGTAAGTCCTACTGTACGGTTCAGATCTGAACTTCCTACACGATGACCTAATGCGGTACCATATCGTTGAGCTTTCACGGATGAAGGAAGGCTGATTATCGCTGCGAAAAATAGAAATAGTGCTGCTTTTTTAATGTAATTTGTCTGCATATCATCCTCAGTTCCAAATTTTATTCCAACTTAGAACCAAGCTACTTTATTCCTCTTATTGACAAAATCCTGGTTTATGAAGAAGACTTTAAAAATCATCGGTCTCATCCTGGCCTTGGCTTTCATTTCCTGTATTATTTGGGTTTTTATTCAGACGAAAGACCGGCATCCTGATTATTGGGTGGATTTGGAATTGGAAGGAGAGCAAAACGAAATTCTTGCAGGCTTTTCTAAGGTATCTATTACTCCGACCTACTTTGAAACCTGGACCGATGCCAACGGAGATGCTCAATACAATCCTGAGGATGGAGATACTTTTGAGGATAAAAATCAAAATGGTGAGTTTGATGCTATTTGGTTAGCAGGTTTTCAAAATAATCGACCAGCACAGGGAGTACTCGACTCTTTGTGGGCTAGAACGATGGTGCTGGATGCCGGAAATGTCAAAATGGCCTTGTGTGTGATAGATATGATTGGCTTTGGAAATGATGAGATTATCAGCACGAGAAAGCTAATCGAAGCGCAAATTCCTTGGATTGATTTTGTGATTATTGCCAGTACACATGTTCACTCTTCTCCTGACCTGATGGGAATGTGGGGACCCTCCAGCTTCAAGCGGGGAGTCAATCCGGAATACCTGGATCAGGTGCAAAGAGGAATAGTAAAAAGTGTGGAAGAGGCTTACAAATCCTTACGTCCGGCAGAATTTAAGTTTGCAGAGGAAACTGACCGGCTTAAGCCTTTGGTAGGGGATACGCGGCCACCGGTGATTTTGGATGCGAGTCTTCGCCTGATGCAAGTTTTGGATAGAGAGACAGGAGAAACGCTTGGTACCATAATGAATTGGGGAAATCACCCCGAAACGCTCTGGTCTCAGAATATTCAAATCAGTTCAGACTTTCCAAGTACTTGGAGAGATGGAGTGGAAAATGGGATTTCTCTTTCTGATTCCATGAGTATTGATGGGTTTGGCGGCGTAGCGATCTTCCTGAATGGTGCCGTAGGTGGCTTGATGACTACTCATCCCAGTATGCCGATACAAGACCCGATTTCTGGAGAAGAGCTTTTGGAGCCAAGTCCCGAAAAAATGAAAGCACAGGGAGATATTCTGGCTCAAATCACTCTGGAAACCCTTGCTGATACAAGCTTTAATACTTTCTCCAAGGTGAATTTGAGACTGAAAGCTAAAAGTTTTGCACTTCCACTGGATAATAAGCTTTTTCAATTAGCGGCGGTCATCGGAATTTTTGACAGAGGTTTTGTCAGTTGGAAAAAAATCCGATCTGAAATCGCCATTTGGGAATTAGGACCGGCAAGCTTTTTACATGTCCCGGGAGAACTTTATCCTGAAATTCTTCATGGAGGAATAGAATCTCCCGAAGGAGCTGACTTTGGAATAGAACCGGTAGAGGTGCCAGCAATCAATGCTTTGACTTCTGGTCAATTCAGGTTTTTCGGTGGAATTTCCAATGATATGATTGGTTATATCATACCTAAAAGTCAGTGGGATGTAGAACCTCCATATACCTATGATTATGAAGATCGGCCTTATGGGGAGATTAATTCAGTGGGACCTGAAACTGCCCCTATCCTTCATCAGGAGTTGAAGTCCTTGTTGCAGGATTTTTATAAAAAAAATCCCCAGTGATGGGGATTTAAAATTTAATCTTGGTGGATAATGATTTTTTCTATTTTATCACCCGGCCGAATATCGTCGATGATATCCAAGCCTTCTACAACCTTACCGAATACGGTGTGATTTCGATCTAGGTGTCGCGTGTTGTCACGATTGTGACAAATGAAAAACTGCGATCCACCTGTATTTCGGCCAGCATGGGCCATTGAGAGCACTCCTCTGTCATGATATTGATTGTCACCAGTCAATTCGCAATCGATTTGATAGCCTGGTCCTCCTCTTCCTGTACCTTCAGGACAACCTCCCTGAATCACAAAATTGGGAATTACCCGATGGAAAGTAAGTCCATCGTAGAATCCTTTTTCGGATAAATCCACAAAATTTTTGACAGTGTTAGGGGCATCCTTCTCGAAAAATTCCACTTTCATGGTTCCTTTCTCCGTAATAATCTCTGCTGTTTTCATTTTTCTAATAATTAATGGCATAAAAATAAACGGAGAATATTAATTCGTAGCATAAAAATTAATAATCTATAGAAAAAGCCCGCTCAAAATGATGCGGGCTTCGGTCACATTTGGGTTATTGAATATTTTAGAAGTTTGGAGCCCCTTTGAGAATATCCTCGGAGGCATAATCTTCAAATTGTTTGAAATTTTCGATAAAGGACTTGGCTAGCTTTGAAGCTTGGAGATCATAATCCTCAGGATTTTTCCAAGTTCTTCGCGGATTAAGGACTTCGCTAGGTACTTCTGGACAAGTTTGTGGAACATCAAATCCGAAATATCGGTGGGTCTTAAACTCCACTGAATCAAGCTTTCCTTCCAAAGCGGCAGTGATCATCGCACGTGTGTAACTTAGCTTCATCCTAGAGCCAATTCCATAAGGGCCTCCAGTCCAGCCAGTGTTGATTAGCCAAACATTAGTCTGGTACTTTTCCATTTTTTCGCCAAATAGCGTAGCATAAGCTGTGGGGTGTAGCGGTAAAAATGCCGCTCCAAAACAAGCAGAAAAGGTCAATTTTGGCTCGGTAATGCCCATTTCTGTACCAGCCACCTTTGCCGTGTATCCTGAAATAAAATGATACATGGCCTGACTTTTGTTTAATCTGGAAATGGGAGGAATCACTCCAAAGGCATCTGCAGTCAAGAAAAAGATATTCTTAGGCACAGGGGCTATAGAAGGTTCCTTTGCATTTGGAATAAAATTGATGGGATAAGCCGTACGGGTATTTTCAGTGACAGACTTATTTGCAAAATCCACTTCTCTCGAGCCGTCCTTAAAACGGGTGTTTTCTACAATGGAGCCGAATTTGATCGCATCCCAAATCTCAGGCTCTTTTTCCCTAGTCAAGTCAATGACTTTAGCGTAACAGCCACCTTCAAAATTGAAAACGCCATGCTCAGTCCATCCGTGCTCATCATCACCAATCAGAGATCGATTTGGATCAGCAGATAGGGTGGTCTTCCCTGTTCCAGAAAGGCCAAAGAAAATAGCCGTGTCATCGTCTTTTCCCACATTGGCAGAACAATGCATAGAGAGAGTCTGATGCTCATGAGGTAGTAGATAATTTAAGACGGAGAAAATACCTTTTTTCATTTCTCCGGCATATCCTGTCCCTCCAATCAGAATCATTCGCTTGCTCAGATTCAAAATAGCAAAATTGGGGCTCTTTGTACCATCGACCTCTGGATCTGCCTGAAAGCCAGGTGCGCAGATGATGGTAAAGTCGTTTTCAAAGTTTTCTAATTCTTCAGCACTCGGTCTCAAGAACATATTGTTGCAGAAGAGATTGTGCCATGCCCAAGTATTTACAACTCGGATGTTTAACCGGTATTCTGGATCAGCTCCAGCATAAGCATCCCTTACAAAGAGATCTTTGTCTGCTAGAAATTGCTTCATTTTTTCAAGCAACTGATCAAACTTTTCTTCCTCAAAAGGAATATTGATATCTCCCCACCAGACCGAGTCGGCAGTCTTAGCATCGCGAACGATGTATCGATCCTTGGGAGATCTTCCGGTAAATTTTCCCGTGTCCGCCATCAAGGCACCGGTTGAGGTGAGTGATCCTTCATTCCTTGCCAATGCGTGCTCTACAAGTTCGGCAGGTGGAAGGTTGTAGTGGATTTTTCCAGTCGTGTGGAGATCTAGAAATTCCAAAGGAGAAGTCTGGGCATCCAGCGCTAAATCCTGCATAAAATTTGGGTTTATATTCTGAAAATATCTTGGTCAAAATTAAAGAAAAATACCAGATTGAAAATCAAAAAATCTGCTTTTTTTGACCATTCAATCGATTACGAAAGATTTTCAATAAATTATTTGGTGGCCTTTCAAAAATGTAGTATTAAAGCAATTTGTTCGCTGACTTTTATCATAGTTTGAAGTGAAATTTATTATTCTGAGGAAAGCTTTTTTTGGAACGAAGTCCAGAATTCTCTTATCATTGTAAAAATCTATCCAACCAAAAGAAATTATCCTTGGAAACACCTAATAATCCGGAATTCGAAGGGCCAACTATTTTTGGCCATCCAAAAGGGCTGATGACGCTCTTCTTTACTGAAATGTGGGAGCGATTTAGCTACTACGGAATGCGGGCTTTGCTTATCCTTTTTATGACAGCTGCCATCACCGAAGGGGGCCTTGGTTTCGATGACAAAACATCAGGAGCTATCTACGGACTTTATACTATGGGAGTCTATCTTTTGGCACTTCCCGGGGGTTGGCTGGCTGATAGGCTTTTCGGTCTAAAAAAATCAGTCTGGTACGGTGGTATCATCATTGCCATGGGGCACTTTACGATGGCTCTACCCGGCATCTTTTCATCGGGTGATTATGCTTCTAAAACGGCATTAAATACACTGGATACCACTTCATTCTTTCTTGGACTCATTCTTATCGTCTTTGGTACTGGACTTTTAAAACCTAATATCAGTTCGATCGTAGGCCAGCTTTATCCAGAAGGAAGCTCGAAGCGAGATGCAGGATTTTCAATCTTTTACATGGGAATCAACCTTGGTGCTCTGATTGCTCCAATTGCTTGTAGCACTTTAGCCGAATACGATTGGCACCTTGGTTTTGGTTTAGCTGGATTTGGGATGGTGCTAGGATTGATTCAATACAAATTGACAGGTAGCTCTCTAGAAGGATATGGGGATGCGCCTATTGTGTCAGATGACTTTGAGCAGGCCAAGCAAAATAAATTGAAATCAGCAGTTACCTGGATAGGGATAGTCTTGGTTGGACTGATAGGAATTTTGTTTACTGGCATCGTTCCTATCGATGTGGTAGCTATTGCCGGGGCATCAGGTACTATCATTGCCTTGGTTGCTTTTGCATATCTGGGCTATGTGATCCTGTTTGGAGGATTAGACAAGTCTGATAGAAATAAAGTCGGGGTAATTGCTATTCTATTTTTATTCTCTGCGATGTTTTGGTCAGGCTTCGAACAGGCTGGGTCTACCTTGAATCTTTTCGCAGAGCGATTTACAGATCGTTCGGTTCTTGGTTTTGAGATTCCAACAGGTTATTTCCAATCGATCAATTCCATGTTCATTATCATTTTCGCGCCGATCTTTGGCGGTCTATGGGTATGGTTGGGAAGAAGAAATCTTGAGCCTAGTTCTCCAATGAAATTCACCCTTGGCTTATTCATGTTGGGTATGGGCTTTTTAGTGATGTATTTCGCCGCCAAAATCGCAGCTTCTGGTGAGCTAGCAGCACCAACTTGGCTAATATTCACTTACATGCTTCACACATTCGGTGAGCTGGCACTTTCACCGGTTGGTTTGAGTTTGGTAACCAAACTAGCTCCAAAAGGCTATGGAGGTCAAATGATGGGAATTTGGTTCCTGTCAGTTTCACTAGGAAACCTCTTTGCAGGATTGATTGCAGGTGAGGCGAGTGGTGGTACCGAAGAGGCTTTGGCTCAAATGCCGGATCAGTACATGTTGATCGTTTACACAGTGATTGGTTCTGCGGCCTTGCTATTCATTCTGAGACCAATGATTCGAAAAATGATGGGTAACGTTCATTAAGATTACTCACAGGAATAAACGGAAAAAGGCTATCGATCTGATAGCCTTTTTTATTTTTTGGGTCTCTAGCAAATTTGCAATAGGCTTTTATTTAAAATAAACTGGTTTGAACTGTGGCAGGCTTGCTTGCCTGTATGGTTCCTTTCAGCATATCCTGAAGAAGTTTCAGGAATCCAGGTTGCAAACTCTCCGGATTGATTTTTACTTCTTTTCCATCATAACCTACAGGGCCGAGCATTTTTTCAAAACCGATGATCATGCTCCAAATCGTATAAAAAGTGATCTCAGGCTGAAGTTCAGGCCGGATACTTCCATCCTTGATTCCCTGGCTGACCATCATCACCCCAAATTTGGCTGGCTCATGGTGGATTTCCAGGAGCTTTTGGAAGTGCTGACTCTCTAGAATTAGCGGATCAATTTCTTTTCTGCTCTCTTCCTGATTGTACTTTTTGACCAAATCCATAAAATTGATAATGGCATCGTAGAGGATTTGATTTTTGCTGGCAAAGTCTACCACTCGGATGACCAAATCGCTGATTTTCTCCATTCCGGTTTTTCCTTTGCTCAAATAAACTTCCCGAAATTCATCCTTAAATTGATCAAAGGCCTTCTTGGTCAAAGCCATGAAAAGGTCTTCCTTATTCTTATAATAAAAGTAGGTGAGGCCTTTGCTCATTCCTACCTCTTGGGAAATATCACTCATTCTGGTAGCCTGATAACCCTTGGAAGTGAAGAGTCGGATGGCGGCATCCAAAATGAGTTTTTCTTTATTCTTTTCTTTAGGCATGGATTGCTTGAGCTAAAATGTAATTCAAAAGTGAATTTATTAAACCTGGGTCAAAAAACAGAAGGGCTTTAAAAAGAAAAAGACAAAAAATGGCCAAAATTTAATTTTGACCATTTTTTGTCAAACTATCAGGCTTCTACTTTGACGATGAAGTAATTCTTTTTGCCTTTTTGGACCAAAAGATATTTTCCCTGCAGAAGCTTCGATTCAAACTTTCCATTGGGATCGGTAATTTTTTCCTTGTTGATACTCAAGCCACCGCCTTGGATGAGTTTGCGAGCTTCACCCTTCGAACCAAAGATCACCCCTTGCGTCATTTCGCCAAAAAGATCCAAGTTTGACTCCAGCTGTTCAAATTCAGCCTTAGAAATCTCTACTTGTGGGACCCCTTCGAATACCTGCAGGAAGGTTCTCTCGGCTAATTTGGATAAATCTTCCGTTGAGGATTTCCCAAAAAGTATTTGCGAAGCTTTGACTGCAAGCTCATATTCTTCCTCGCTATGCACCATGGTAGTGACCTGCTTAGCGATTTCTTGCTGAAGCAATCGAAGGTGAGGAGCTTCTTGATGCGCTTTTTCCAGGTCTTCAATTGTTTTCTGGTCCAAGACGGTGAAGATTCGAATGTATTTGGAAGCATCTTCATCTGATACATTCATCCAAAACTGATAGAATGCATATGGAGATGTTTTTTCTGGATCCAACCATACCGAACCGCTTTCAGTCTTTCCAAACTTACTTCCGTCCGCTTTGGTGATAAGAGGAACCGTCAATGCATATGCAGGTCCTCCACCCATTCTTCGGATAAGCTCTGTACCAGTGACGATATTTCCCCATTGATCCGAACCGCCAAGCTGCACGGTGCAATTGTTGTTTTTCCAGAGATGGTAAAAATCATAGCCTTGAATGAGCTGGTAAGAAAACTCCGTGAAGGAAAGGCCATTTCCGTCCTCTAGTCTTCTTTTGACACTATCTTTTGCCATCATATAGTTGACAGTGATGTGTTTTCCTACATCCCTGATAAACTCAAGAAAGGAGAATTTTGACATCCAGTCATAATTATTGACTAGTTCAGCTTTGTTTCCGGTGTCACTGCTGAAGTCAAGGAATTTAGCCAGCTGATTTTGGATAGACTTGACATTGTGATCCAAAGTCTCTTTGTCTAGAAGATTTCGCTCGGCAGACTTGAAAGAAGGATCGCCGATCATTCCTGTAGCACCTCCGACCAATGCAAATGGCTTATGTCCTGCGCGCTGAAAGTGTAATAGCGTCATAACACCTACCAAATGCCCGATATGAAGTGAATCTGCAGTGGGGTCAAATCCCAGGTAGGCAGAAGCCATTCCTTTATTCAGGTGTTCTTCGATTTCCGGAGTCATATCCTGGAGCATTCCTCTCCAGCGTAGTTCTTCTATAAATGAATTCATGTGCAGCTTTTCCTAATTAAGCCGCAAATATAGGCCGATCAATTAAGGGAAGGAAAGAAAACTACCACAGGAATTTCAAAAAGCTCTGAATAAATATCTTTTCTGCAATGCTATTGCAATTTTTCTTACTTTCAAGCCTCAAAAATTCAAATTCATGATAAAGAAATTCACTTTAGTTCTTTTCGCATTATTGATTGGTCAGCTCTCTTGGGCTCAAGATGATCCGAGATGGGTGAGGTATCCAGCTATTTCTCCCGATGGTAGTCAAATTGTATTTACCTACAAAGGAGACTTATACTTGGTGCCAAGTGCCGGTGGTGAAGCCAAACAACTCACTTTCCACGAAGCCCATGACTACAAAGCCGTATGGAGTAAGGATGGAAAGCAGCTTGCTTTTGCATCAGATCGCTACGGTAATTTTGACATATTCATCATGAGCGCCTCCGGTGGACCGGCATCAAGGCTCACTTTCCATTCAAATGATGAAATGCCTTTTGATTTTACTGCTGACGGCTCAGGAGTGATCTTTGGGGCACAGCGAATGGATATCGCGTCTCACAGACAATATCCTACTGGTTCCCAGCCTGAGCTCTACCAAGTACCTGTGAAGGGTGGGAGAGTGGATCAAATTTGGACTATCCCTGCAGAGTATGTTCAGAGCAATGCAGATGGATCAAAAATGATCTATCATGATAAAAAAGGCGGCGAAAATGAATGGAGAAAGCACCACGAGTCTGGAATTGCCCGTGATATTTGGATGTATGATGCGAATACAGACACGCATCAGATGTTGACTACTTTTTATGGCGAAGATAGAAACCCTGTATTCTCTCCGAATGAAGAAGAAATTTATTACTTGAGTGAGCAGAATGGAGATTTCAATGTCTTTTCAATGCCGGTTTCTGATCCTTCGAATCCAAAGGCTTTAACTGATTTGAAGGATTTTCCGGTTCGATTTCTGACGATTTCTAAGGATGGGCTGATGAGCTTTAGCTTTGATGGGGAACTTTATACGCTGAAGGCAGGAGAAGCACCTCAAAAAGTTGAAATAAGCTTAGCAACTCAGGCTATTGCTAATCCTGATAATTTTATTTCTATCAACGGAGGAGTAAGCGAAATGAGTCTTTCACCGGATGGAAAGGAGATAGCTTTTATTGCACGTGGTGAGGTGTTTGTGACGGCAGTGGATGGAAGCTTGACCAAACGAATTACCGAAACAGCTGAACAAGAACGTTTTGTGGAATTTGCTCCGGATGGAAAGTCCATTTTTTACTCAAGTGAACGTGATGGCCGCTGGCAAATTTTTAAAGCTGAAAAAGTTCGGAGCGAAGAGCCATTTTTCTTTGCCTCAACGCTTATTAAGGAATCACCGATGTTGGACTTGGAAGTAGACGCCTACTTACCCAAGCTTTCACCCGACGGAAAGAAATTAGCTTATGTTGAGGATCGCCGATCTATTATGGTCATGGATTTGGCATCAAAGGAAAAAGTCATGCTGCTTTCTCCGGATGATCTCTACCACATGCGTGATGGGGATCAGTACTTCACCTGGAGTCCAGATAGTAAATGGCTTTTGGCTTCTTACAACCCAACCATGGTCAATGGTGAGGTCGTGCTCTTGGATGCTAGCGGCAAAGAACCTTTCCGTAACCTTACCAAGAACGGCTATGATGATGGAAGTGCTTTATGGGTGAATGGTGGAAAGCAAATGCTTTGGTTCTCCAATAGAGATGGTCTAAGAAGTTATGCTACCTCTGGCAGAAGCGAGCGAGATGTTTACACCCTTTTCTTTGACAAAGGTGCCTGGGATAAGTTCAATCTGAGTGAAGATGAGTTTAAACTCATGAAAGAGCTGGAAAAAGCTAAGAAAGACGGCGAAAAGAAAGATTCTGAGAAAGAGGATAAGAGCAAGGATAAAAAAGAAATAAGTCCGCTCAATTTTGACTGGGAAGGAATTGAAGAGCGAAAGGCTAGGCTGACTATCCATAGTAGTAGCTTAGGAGACGCGGTTTTGAGTAAGGATGGAGAAAAACTGTATTACCTAGCTCGATTTGAGAAAGGATACAATCTCTGGTCGACCAATATCCGGACCAAGGAAACCAAACAGGAATTGAAGCTGGATGCCAGCTATGGTAACCTCATGTGGGACAAGGACCAAGAAAGCCTTTTCCTGCTTAGCAATGGCTCAATTTCCAAAATCAATCCTAGCTCTATGAAGCGAGAGTCGATCAAAATAAGCGGTGAGATGACTTATGACCGAACTGCGGAGCTTGATCATCTTTTTGATCACGTATGGCAGCGAACTCAGGGCATTTTCTACACTCCTGATATGCATGGAGTGGATTGGGAGAAGGCAAGAATTGATTATCAAAAGTATTTGCCTCATATCGGCAATAACTATGAATTCGCTGAAATGCTTTCCGAAATGCTTGGTGAGCTCAATGTCTCTCATGCAGGAGCAAGGTATTCAAGAAGTATTTCCATGCCTGATCAAACAGCTTCATTGGGAGTGTTTTGGGATTATGGCTTTGAAGGAGATGGTATTAAAATCACAGAGGTCATTTCTGGAGGTCCTTTGGACAAAGCCGATCTAAATGTGGATGCCGGAATGATCATTCGATCTATTGATGGGATCGCTATTTCAGCTGATATGGATTTTGCGAAGCTACTAAACCGCAAAGCTGATAAGTTCACATTGATTGAATTGACCGATGCCAATGGACAAAATGCACAGCAGCTGACTATCAAGCCGATATCACTTCGTGAGGAAAATGGCTTGCTTTACAGACGATGGGTCAAGAAGAATCAAGAAGAAGTAGCTGAACTAAGCGGTGGTAAGTTGGGATATGTTCATATTCCTGGAATGAGTGACGGTCCGTACAGAAATGTGTATGAGGAAATGATGGGTAAGTATCATGATACGGAAGGTGTCATTGTCGATACTCGCTTTAATGGTGGGGGTGATTTAGTAGCTGATTTGGCTATGTTCTTTACTGGAGAGCGCTTTTTAACTTATGCAACCGAAGCTAAGGAAGTAGGGTATGAGCCTACTGCTCGCTGGACTAAGCCGACCTTGGCTATGTTCAACGAAGCTAACTATTCAGATGGTCATTGTTTTGCCTGTGGCTATACTGATTTAGAAATCGGTAAAACCGTGGGTATGCCTACTCCAGGGACTTGTTCTTTTGCCGGATGGGAAGGTTTACCAAATAGCGTTAGATGGGGAGTAGTACCGATTTCAGCTAAAAACCAAGCTGGGGAATGGCTAGAGAATAACGAAACCAAGCCTCAATTTGAAGTGAAAAATATACCTGGAAAGATTGACAAAGGCATCGATCAGCAACTGGAGAAAGCGGTCGAGGAGCTTTTGAAAGACGTTCAATAAAAAAGGCTGTCAGATAATTCTGACAGCCTTTTTTAAATGCTTACCCAAAATTTCGCCGTATCTTATTGATAGTTCTTGTTGTTCAAAGACTCTTCTCCTTTGAAGAATTTGTTGAGCTTTGCGAATGAACTATCGAAGTATCCCTCAAGCATACGCTTGATGATAAATGTACGGTACTCGTCTTTAGAGACGATTGGAAAATACTCATGGCTTTTGCCATAAGATTTGTGACTTACAAATCCTTTTCTTTCAAGGATTCTGACGATAGTCGATACAGTGTTGTAAGCCGGCTTTGGCTCTGGCATTGGAAGAAGAATATCTTTCACGAATCCTCGCTCGATATCCCAGAGGATTTGCATAATCTCCTCTTCCGCTCTGGTTAATGGTTTCATAAGTTTTTTGGTGTTAAGTTTTAAATCGAAGGTAAATTATTCGTTTAGTTTCTTAAATCCAAGAAAAATACAAAAATTAGTATTACTATTTAGTTGAAAAATTTTTAAAGTACTGAAGGTCAGTAAAATAAAAAAGGGACAATTTTTTGTCCCTTTCGTTTTTTATACTGTTCGAAGTTTAATAATCTTCGATGCGTGCAATAGTTTTACAATTGGATAGGTCGGATCAAACTCATACCACTTCACTGCAAAGTTTGGACGATTTGGTAATTTGTGATGGTTGTTTTGGAAAAGCTCTCCGAGCATCAAAACATCAAGTAATAGACTATTTTTAGACTTATCATTGTTATCAAAGTTAGAATAACCATACTTGTGACCGCTCCAGTTTACAATAGCACCATGCACAGGTCCCATCAAGAAGTGAATTGGCAATAAGAAGTACATCCACCAATGAGTTCCGGGAAGTTCAAAGACTGTAATACAAAGTACGTAGATCAATACGTACAATAGACCCCAAGCTACTCGAACGCCCATATTATCTGCAAACTTGTCAAAGGTCAACCAATCGGGAATATCTTTTGAAAATCTTTCTTCAGGCTTGAGTCGGAAAGAAAAATACTCATTGTAGATATTTTTGGTTTTCCACATCATGGTGAAAAGGTTTTCGGTATGATGTGGGGAGTGAGGATCTTTTGGCGTATCACTGTAAGCATGGTGCATTCTGTGAAGCACCGCATAGGCTCTAGGAGAGAGGTAAGAGCTACCTTGCCACATCCAAGTGAAGATGTAGAAGAAACGTTCCCAAAACTTGTTCATTTCGAACATTTGGTGAGCTGCGTATCTGTGAAGGAAGAAACTTTGGCAGAATAGAGAGAAATACCAGTGAAGGAGGAAGAAAATAATGATAATCACAATAAACTATTAATTAATACTGAACAAATATAACCCATGAATTTTGAATATCTGAATTCGAATTTCCAGATTACTCAAATATTTTTCGATATTAGTTTTTATGCCCAACCAATCTTTTGAAACCATGCCCAGAGAAAGTAAAGCTCCAAATTTCTTAGTGAAAATACTGATCGGAGGAATCTCGGTTCTAATTGCAGAATTTTTTATTCCTGGCGTATATATCGATACTTGGACAACAGGTTTCTTGCTTGCAGGGTTATTGATTCTAATCAATATAACCATCAAGCCCTTGATGATCGTTTTGACTTTACCTCTTACCATTATCTCTTTAGGATTATTTTTATTGGTAATCAATGCCTTTGCAATCCTTATTGCTGACTACATCATTCCAGGATTTTCAGTAGATGGATTTTGGTGGGCATTGCTTTTTGCAATCGTCCTGAGTATAATCAATTCGCTATTTGGAAACAACATGGACTCAAGAGATTGAGATGCTTCGGTCTCCCTGTCTGATGTAAAATTTCTCTTCAGAGTTTTCACTTTCCCTCCAAAGGACTCCCGGCGAAGGAGCTTTTTCTACTTGGACCAAAAGCAACAGTTTATCAGCTGATTCATAAGGACTTGGATCATTATCTACATAGCTTAACTTTTTGAATGACAACTCGGCTTTTGGATGACAATGCAATTCATTGGCCGATTCGATCATGTAGATTTCCTCCTCTGGATCTATCCCGATAACTTGATTTTGATCAGAGATACCGACCACTATCTCTCCTCCATTAGTATTGGCAAAGGCAGCAATAGTCTTCGCGATTTTCTTTTTTGAGGTGATCTTTTGTTTCCGATCAAATGACTGGTTTTCCTTTGATTTTAGAATATAGTTCATCGAATCCTCGTCAAACTTTTCGATTTTGGCTTTATCCATTGATAAAATTTTTCTATTTTCTTTTTATTTCAATCTAGAAAGTTAACTTTCCACTTTGACTCTAATTTTGTTTTAACATGAATCCTCAGAATAACCCAGGATTTTCACCAGAAGAAATCGCCAAACTAAAAGCTAAACTCAAAAGTATTGGTAAACCCTATCAACTAGTTGAAGATGCCGAAAATTCCGATGAGTATGTGAATTTTTACTTTATCGGAATGTATGAAGGCAAAGAGGTCATCTATGATGCGGCACTTTACACTTTGAGACTTCATCATGCCAGTGAGGTCTATGAGCTTGCCGAACATGAGGCTGCGAAGAAGTTTCCTAATTTCAACGGAATTCGCTACGAAGAAGATGAAAATGGAAATTTATTGCCTCTATCCAGTGAGGAAGAGGAGATTGGTTGGTTTATTACCGAAATGATCATGGAGATCGAAGAAGAAGAAACTGTCAAGGTTCAGGAATTCATCGATATTGATACCAATCATGATTTCGGGATTGGATTGGATGCAGCTCTTAATGTGGAACATATCGACGATTCAAGTATCCGGAAGTTTATTCTAGAATACAACGAAGACACAATTTCACTGGATGAGACTCTTTACTCCTTTCAGTCAGAAGAAGAAGACGTCTGATTTACTGATTAAAACACTTTCAATGGACGCTTGTTAAAATGCAAGCGTTTTTTTTATGCTCAAAATAGCCTGGTCACCCGAATATTGCCATCCTTTACCTCCCGGACACCGTTTTCCGATGGAGAAATACGAATTGCTGCCTGAGCAATTGCTCTATGAAGGGACGGTCACCGAAAGTAATTTTTTTAAGCCAGAAGTAGTCGATGAATTGCTTATCGGCCAAGCCCATGATATTTCTTATTGGGAAAAGCTAAAAAACCTCAGCCTAAGCCGATCTGAGGAGCGAGCCACGGGATTTCCATTGAGTGAGGCCTTAGTAAAGCGTGAAATTCTAATTGCTGGAGGCTCGGTGCAAGCTGCTGAATTTGCAATTGAGCATGGAATTGCTTTAAATATTGCAGGAGGGACACATCATGCATTTCGGGATCGAGGAGAAGGCTTCTGCCTATTGAATGATATTGCTCTGACAAGCTTTCACCTCTTAAATTCGCAAAAGGCTAAGAGAGTTTTGGTCATTGATCTGGACGTACATCAGGGCAATGGGACTGCTGCTATTTTTAGAAATGAGCCTCGAGTGTACACATTCAGTATGCATGGAGCCAAGAACTACCCACATCGAAAAGAAAAGTCTGACTTGGATATTGAATTAGCAGATGGCACTGCTGATGAGGAATACCTTTCTATCTTGGACAAAAACTTAAAAAAGTTGATTGATGACTTTCAACCTGATTTTTTGATTTATCAATGCGGGGTTGATGTGCTTTCTTCTGACAAATTGGGGCGATTGGGAATGAGCATTCAAGGAGTCTATGAAAGAGATCGGAAGGTACTTTCTGTAGCAAAAATGAATAACCTACCAATCATGTGCTGCATGGGGGGAGGTTATAGTCCTAAAATCAGTCAAATAATTGATGCGCATGCCCAAGTCTACCGATTGGCGCAGGAAATGTATTTTTGATTAGGATATTTTAAGGACACAGTTCGATTACAGGGCTTGTCAAGTCAATTCTTTCTTTATATTTGCGCCCTTGTCAAGCATGTAAAATCCACCTTGAATTTGGTAAGCAGTGAGCGACCTTTGAAATGCGCTTATTCCTCCAATTTCAAAGAGCCTAAATTAATTCTCAATAAAATGAAAAAAGTATTACCCCTATTTTCCCTGGTTTCTGCATTTGCAATAATGCTATCCTGTCAGCCAAAAACTGAACAAGCAGCAGAAACTACTACTCAAAGTGAATCTTCTGTAGAATTTTCTGACCTGAAAGTGGCTTTCGTTTTGACTGATAGTGTGATCAATAAGTATGAGTACTTCAAGACAAAGTCTGCAGAGCTTCAGGAAAAAGGAAAGAAGTTTGAATCTGATTTACAAGGTCGAGCAAGAGGTTTCGAGCAAGAAGTTGCTAATTTCCAGCAAACTGGTGGAAATATGACTCCTAATCAGCAGCGAGCAAAGCAAGAGGAGCTTGTGAAGAAAGAGCAGAATCTGATGACTTATCGTGACAACCTGATGCAAGAATTAGCTGGTGACGAAAGTACCCTCTACAGTGAGGTTTACGATAAGGTTCAGGCTTATTTGAAAAAATATGCAGAAGAAAATGATCTAGACCTTATCCTTAGCTACACTCGTGGTGGGGCTGTTTGGTATGGTAAAGATGCCCTAGATCTGACAGATAAGGTAGTAGAAGGACTCAACCAAGAGTTTGCTAGCGAAAAGCCTGCTGCGCAATAAATAATATCGAATCTATGGAAACCCGGCTAGTCCGGGTTTTTTTATGTTTGAATTTGGGTAATTTTACAGCTCAAGTTAAAAAATCGAAATTATGAAGATCACCGAATTTTTGAAGCATCATTATCGGCATTTCAATGCTGCGGCACTCATCGATGCAGCCGAAGGTTATAAAACACATTTGGATGAAGGCGGGAAAATGATGGTCACCCTGGCCGGAGCCATGTCTACAGCTGAGCTGGGGATTTCTCTGGCTGAGATGATTCGACAGGACAAAGTACAAATCATTACCTGTACCGGAGCCAACCTAGAGGAAGATGTTTTCAACTTAGTTGCTCATGACTATTATGAGCGTATTCCAAACTACCGGGACTTGTCTCCTGAGCAAGAGCAAGATCTTTTGGATCGACACATGAACCGTGTGACAGATACTTGTATTCCGGAGATGGAAGCCATGCGTCGGATTGAAGATGTTATTTTGGAGGAATGGATGAAAGCTGATCAAGCTGGAGAGGCCTATTTCCCTCATGAGTTCTTTTATAAAATCTTGCTTTCTGGTAAACTGGATGATTCTTTTCAGATTGATCCCAAAAACTCCTGGCTATTGGAAGCTGCTAAAAAGAACCTTCCTATTATCGTCCCGGGATGGGAGGATTCCACACTCGGCAATATGTTTGCAGGACATGTGATCGCTGGAGATGTCAAAAACGTTCACACTGTCAGAAGTGGGATTGAGTATATGATGTTTTTGGCAGAATGGTATACAGAAAATGCTACCGAAGACAGTAAGGTTGGATTTTTCCAAATTGGCGGGGGAATTGCAGGAGACTTTCCTATCTGCGTGGTGCCTATGCTTCATCAAGACTTGCAGCGTGATAATGTACCACTTTGGGGATACTTCTGTCAGATATCTGATTCGACTACATCTTATGGATCATATTCCGGCGCAGTTCCAAATGAGAAAATCACTTGGGGTAAGCTAGGACTTGATACACCAAAATTTATCATTGAGTCAGATGCTACCATAGTAGCTCCGCTAGTCTTTGCGATCGTACTCGACCAATAATAAAATGTATAAACCTCAGTTTAATTTTCGGGCAGGCAGCTTATTTCTGCTTGCCTTTTTTGTTTCTCTCTCGGTATTTTCTCAACAAATCAAAAATCTGTCAGGGGCAAATACGCCCCAAGATGACATGAATCCGGTTTGGATAGGGGATGGCGTTTTGCTCTTTACCCGCGCTAATCATTTTCAGAATGTAGGGGGAATCAATGATCCGGGAGATATTTGGATGACCAAAAAAACTCCTGAAGGTGAATGGTCAGAGGCTATTCATCGGAAAGACTTAAGCACCGCAGGATATGATTTGGCCTTAGGCTTGGAGGATATTTTGACACTGTTGGTCTTTCATTCAGGCTCAGATCGTTTTGGGGTGTTTCAATATTCCAAATTCGGTCAGGAATGGAATTTTTTACGTCAGGTATCCATGCCTGAAATCGAAAAATTCCAAGGCGCTATCACTGGATCAGTTTCGAAGGGTGGAAAGTATATTTTTCTATCAGGAAATCGCTCTGATAGCCGTGGAAATGAAGACATTTATGTGAGCGAAAAGCTTGGTCCTGTTCAATGGGCAGCACCAAAAAGCCTTGGATCTGCCATAAATACACCTGGTCAAGAAACTTCACCCTATTTTGACCCTAGTTCAGGACTGCTTTATTTTTCTTCAAATCTTCAATTAGGGGCTCAAGGGAAGGATATTTTCATTGCAAAAGTACTTTCGGAAGATCTTACTGAATGGAGTGCTGCACAGAAATGGGTTCAATTGAGCAGCCCTGGCTCAGAAAGTGCCGTTACGTTTATTTCGCCTACGGAGGTGGTTTGGACTACCACCCAAAACAGTGATGGATTCGCAGATTTGGTTACCTATGAGGAAATTACTCCACTAGAAATCCCAAATGAATTTAAGGCACCTGAGACAGTTGCCGTTTCACAGCAAAACCAATCTGAAAATGTGACCACGGTGACGGAATTAGCACCACTTTACCCTTCTAGTGCTGTTGGAATGCCTGAAGTGAAGCTAATGGAAAAGTCGGTTGAAATGGAGGAAGAGCCAGTGAGATGGTTGGTGATTGATCAGAAGAATAAGATTCGGGTGGAAAACTTCCGTCTAATGGCCAAAAGCGGCGAGGAGTGGAAGGAAATTCCTGCACAAAATCAAAAAATAAGCGATCTCAAAGCCTCAGGCGTTCAACTTCTTCGGTTTGAAGCTGCTCAATTTTTCCCTACCTCGATTTCTTTGTCTGAATTAAAGACAAAAGAACCCAATGTGATTTTGATGACGAAAGCAGAAACTGGCAACAGTTTGCTATTGGACAAAGTCAATTTCAAACGAGGGACTGCAGATCTGGAAGAGGGAGATACTTTTGACTTCTTAGATCAGATTGTAGGCTTTTTGAGTGAAAACCCAGATTTGAAGATTCGGATAAGTGGTCATACAGATAGTGCGGGTGATCCTGGATTAAACAAAGCCCTTTCTCTAGATCGAGCTGGAGCTGTAAGGGATTATTTGGTTGATCAAGGTGTAGACTTTGAGAGATTACGTATCTCTGGATGGGGCGGCACCAGACCAATAGCCTCTAATGCAACAGAGGCTGGAAGAAGTAAAAATCGTCGTGTAGAATTGACAATTGAAGATTAAAAAAGCGGTCCTAATTGGACCGCTTTTTTTGTGATTATAAGCTATAACCTTCTCGATAATTTCTTCTGACAAACTGGTTGGCTGGATCGAAATTGGTGATTTTCATATTTGGTCCATCCCATACCAATTTGATTCCTCTGCCTGGATAGTCGAACTGATTGGCATTTCCATTTGGTCTAGGGACGCGATAGTCGTAGCTTCTAATGGCAAGATTTCCCATCAGTACTGATTCAGTAAGTGGTCCTGCCACACTGAAAGGCGAACTCAACTTTTTATACTCCTCTGATCCAAAGCCAGCAATACAAGCCTCTACCCAGTTGTTGTAGTGACCACTGTCCCCGCCAGGTACACGATACTCGGTTTCTGGGACATTGATATACTGATTCTTAGAGGTTGGTAGGAGTTTGGGATCTCGACCGTAGGTTGCACACATCATTTTTCCGGCAGTACCTTCGATGATTACTCCATTTCCTCCATCGCCCATGATTTCGTTAGGCTCGAGTTCTGCAGGTCTTGTAGGCTGAATGCCGCCATCCATCCAGTGAAATTCCAGTTCTTTTCCACCTCGCATATCAAAGCGAAGGGTGATGTGTGAAGAAGGAGGGCAACTATCAGGGAAATATCCACGTTGGAATTCTCCTACATAAACAGAACCCACAGAGCATTCAGCAGATTTTGGATACCCAAGACCTAAGACCCTGAAAGGAGGTTCCATGATGTGGCAAGCCATATCTCCTAAGGCTCCTGTTCCATAATCCCACCATCCTCGCCAATTGAATGGAACTAGATTTCCCACATAATCCCGGTAAGGGGCAGTACCTAGCCATAAATCCCAGTCTAAATCAGCCGGTGGAGTCACTCCTTCACTCGGCCAGGGAATTCCTTGTGGCCAAACTGGTCTATTGGTCCAAGAGTAGACCTTCGTCGCTTCTCCGATAAGTCCTGCATTGTACCATTCCACCATTTTGCGTACACCATCACCTGAGGAACCTTGATTTCCCATTTGGGTGACTACTTTATATTTCTCTGCAGCCTCTGTAAGCATTCTTGCTTCATAGATATCATGGCTTAGGGGTTTTTGAACGTAAACATGCTTTCCCATTTTCATAGCCATCATCGCCTGCACAGCATGCATGTGATCGGGAGTAGATACGGTCACTGCATCAATGTTGTCTTGCTCAGTTTCGAGCATTTTTCGGTAATCTTTGTAATATGCTGCTTTAGGATGTGCATCCCGGCTTCGTTTAGCCCGAGTGTCATCGACATCACAAAGTGCCACGATATCGGCTTTACCACTTCTGAAGACTCCACTTACGTCATTAAAGCCCATTCCTCCAACACCAATACCTGCCACCCGAAGTTTATCACTTGGGGCAACAAAACCCTGACCCCCCAAAACATGCCGTGGAACAATATAAAATCCTGAAAGCGCCAAAGCTGAGCTTTTTATAAAATTCCTCCTTGAAGTATCCGAGCCGTTTTTGTTTTCCTTCATATTATTTTATTTTCTATTGAATTTCAGGTTTCAAAATATTTAAAATAATCGCTTTTTCCTTCGAAAATTTTGAGATTATTCGATTTCGGAAGGCTGAGTGGTTGAGTTATTTTTTCAGCCATTACTGTTGAAATCTCATTTGAGGGTTTTGGAAAGAAATTTTATAAAGGATCGGACATTTGAAAAAATTTAAATTAAGTTTAACCAAACAAATCAGACACTATGACCTATCAAAAGTCAATTATCGTACTCTTTTTGACCGCTTTGGTGTTCTCTTGCGGACCGAAAGGCCCCTCACTGGATGAGAGAGGTTTGATTCCTCTCCCCAAATCGGTCAGTAGTTCCAATGGTTCCTTTGAACTCGCCTCAGGAGCATCCATTCAGCTTATTGGAGATCAGGCAAGTTTAGAACCATTAGCCCGATATTTTAATCAAAGCATCAAATCGGCAACTGGTTTTGAGTTGGAAGTGGGTGATGGAGAAGGTCAAATCGTATTGGAATTATTTGGCGGAGCTTTGGATGATGAGTCTTATGAATTAGAAATAAGCTCAAGTCAGGCGAAGATTACTGCTGACTCACCCGCTGGAATATTTTATGGCATTCAAACCTTGCTCCAAGCCTTCCCAAGTCAAATTTTAGCGAACAGCGTACAAAATGTAGCCTGGATAGCTCCAGCAGGAAACATCCAAGATGATCCTGAGTACCCCTATAGAGGCTCCATGCTAGATGTAGCCAGACATTTCATTGGGATGGAGGATGTAAAGCATTACATCGATCAAATGGCGAGATTAAAATTGAACTACCTGCATCTTCACTTGACCGACGATCAAGGTTGGCGAATTGAGATCAAATCTTGGCCAAAGCTGACAGAGATAGGAGGAAAGACTGAAGTAGGAGGTGGAGAAGGAGGTTTTTTCACACAAGAAGATTACAAAGAAATCGTTCGCTACGCGCAAGAGCGATTTATTACCATAGTCCCGGAAATTGATATGCCCGGACATACAAATGCTGCCTTGGCTGCTTATGGAGAATTGAATCCCGGAATCAATTTGCCAGATGGCGATTTGAGTACGGTGAATAATCCTCTGAAAGGATCTGAAATTGATTTTAACTCTAAAATGATTATTCGTCAGCCTGCTGAACTGTACACAGGGATGGAAGTGGGTTTCAGTACTTTCGATACTGATTTGGAATTAACCTATCAGCTCGTAGACGATGTAGTCAGGGAACTCTCTGAAATCACCCCGGGGCCTTATTTTCATATCGGTGGAGATGAGTCTCACGTAACTCGAAAGGAAGACTACATCAAATTTGTTGAAAGAGTCCAGGATATCGTTCAGAAGCACGGGAAGATAAGTATTGGATGGGATGAGGTGGCTACTGCCAATCTTTTACCTGGAAACATTGCACAGTTTTGGGCGATGGAGGATAATGCTGCCCTAGCTGTAGGACAGGGAAATCAGATTTTAATGTCGCCCGCTAAGAAAGCCTATCTCGATATGCAATATGATTCAACAAGCCGCATTGGTTTGCATTGGGCAGCATACATCGAGTTGGATTCTGCATACCTCTGGGATCCTGCCAACTATTCTCCAAATATTAAGAAATCTGATGTTTTAGGCGTCGAGGCACCACTCTGGACGGAGACGGTCGAGGACAGAGCCGATATTGAATATTTAACTTTTCCGAGACTGGCGGCATTAGCTGAAGTAGCTTGGTCTCCCGGCTCATCGAGAGATTGGGAAAGTTTTAAAAGTCGCGTTGCTCAACTGGGTGAAAGTTGGGAGGCTCAAGGAATTCAATTTTATAAATCCCCCAAAGTAGCTTGGTAATCAGGCGAAATACTAAAAATCCCAGCTATCTCAGCTGGGATTTTCTTTATATGCCTCTCTCAAATCTTTGATTTTTGACGAATTTGGAGGTAATATGGTAGCTTATTTAGAATACACATCAAAAAGAAGTTGAACTATGGGAGACATTATTGTTTCATTTGCGAATTGGATTTGGGGTACGCCGATGCTCGTTTTATTGATGGGGGGCGGACTCATTCTTTTATTCCATTCTGGATTTGTTCCCTTTCGAAAAATAGGGCATGCAATCAGTCTACTTAGAGGGAAATACGATGATGATCTTGCTCCGGGACAGATTACTTCTTTTCAGGCATTGTCTGCTGCTATTGCGGCAACTGTAGGACTCGGAAATATCAGTGGAGTGGCTATCGCCATCAATATGGGAGGTCCAGGAGCTATTTTCTGGATGTGGATTTCTGCATTCGTTGGAATGGCTACCAAGTATTACAGTTGCTCTTTGGCTATCATGTTTCGAGGGAAAGATTCCGCTGGGACAGTTCAAGGAGGGCCCATGTACGTCATCGAAGAGGGGATGGGCAAAAAATTCAAATTTCTATCCATCATTTTCTCAGTGGCAGGAGTGATTGGGTTGTTAGCCATATTTCAAGCCAATCAACTTTCGGCGGTTTTCAGAGCAGTAATGCTGGAGCCTGCAGGTATCGAATCCACAGAGACCGTTCGGTGGATTATCGGCATCACCATGATGGTTTTGGTTGCTTTTGTTGTTTTGGGAGGCATCAAACGAATAGCAGCTGTAGCATCCCGACTAGTGCCATTTATGGTAGCACTTTATTTTGTTACCGTTTTGATAATTGTGGGAAAGAATTTTGTGGATGTGCCTGAAATGCTCTGGTTGATTATTTCTGATGCATTTACTGGAAAGGCTGCAGCCGGAGGCGTGGTAGGAGCGGTGATCATTACGGGAGCAAGAAGAGCAGCTTTCTCTAACGAGGCCGGAATTGGTACGGCTCCGATGGTCCATGGCGCCTCTAAAAATAGAGAGCCGATTCGGGAAGGTTTGATTGCGATGCTGGGACCATTTATTGATACCATTGTGGTTTGTACCTTGACGGCCCTTGTGATCATGCTGACTGGGGTTTGGCAGACTACCGAAGCGGATGGAGTGAGATTGACATTGAATGCTTTTGAGTCAGCTTTACCAGGTATCGGTAAATATCTTCTGATGGCAGCCGTGTTGATCTTTGCGCTATCTACCATGTTTACCTACTCCTATTACGGGCACAAATGCTTCAATTACCTTTTTGGAGCAAAAAGAGCAGATTTCTACAATTATTTCTATTTGATCACCATTGTGGCTGGAGCAGTGGCTTCTCTCGAAGTGGTGATTAGCCTAGTAGATGGAATGTATGCGATCATGGCAATTCCTACGATGATTTCGACCATTTATTTAGCACCAAAAGTCAAGGCCGCTTATAAGGATTATTTTGAGCGGATGAATGCTTTAAAATGAAAGTCTTAATTGCTCCGAACGCCTTTAAAGGAACAATCTCTGCAAGTGATGCTGCTGAGATTATCGGGCAAACTGTAGCTAGTAAGTATCCAAATTCACAGGTCAAGAAGATACCGATCGCAGATGGGGGAGATGGTACCTGTGAGCTTTTGACCGAGTATTTGGAGTTAGAAAAAATAAGTGCTTGGTCGCTAGATTCATTTGGAAGACCTGCTTTTGGTTCCTTTGGCTATGACTTTCAATCCAAAACTATCTACTTGGACGTTTCTACTGTCAGTGGAATTGGTTTGCTTGATAGTTCTGAATTAAATCCCCGTGTGGCTTCTACCTTCGGAACAGGTGAATTGATCCAAAAAGGTGTTGAAATGGGTGCAGAGCACGTGATTCTTGGCCTTGGAGGAAGCGCTAGTATAGATTTAGGACTGGGAATCCTACAGGCTTTGGGATTTGTGTTTTTAGATTCCTTGGGAAAGGAGATCGTTCCCTTCTCAGATCATTTGTTGAAAAAGTTGGCTTACGTGCAGTCTAACCCAAAGCTTTCAAAACTTACCTTTACCTGTCTCTGTGATGTCAGAAATACTTTTTTTGGAGCCACTGGAGCGATTCCTGTATTTGGACCTCAAAAAGGCCTTAGCTCGGATCAAATGGACTCCTTTTCAGAAGATGCAAATCGTATCATACAGCTTCTCTATCAAAAAGCAAAAAAGCTATTTGTGGATTGTCCAGGATTTGGTGCGGCTGGAGGAATTGCATTGGGATTAAATGCATTTTTCTCAACCGAAATCAAATTTGGAGCTTCCTATTTTTTTGATCAGGTAGCCATGGAAAAAGAGGTTCAGTCAAGCGATGTCGTTTTGACAGGAGAAGGTAGGTTTGATCAACAATCTAAAGAAGGAAAAGGGTGTTTTGAACTGCTACAGATATGCAAGAAGTACCAAAAGCCATGCTACCTTATTACTTCAGGTAATGATGATCAAGGTTTTGGATTTGAATCTGTTATGAAATTACCTGAATTAGATTTTTCTCAAATAGACTATAAGAAAAAAGCAGCTGAAAATCTGAAGCTTACCTTAGAAAAGAAATTGACTATTTAGACTCTCTGATAGTCACCTTTCCAATTCTTGATTTTCATTTTGATTTCTTTCGGGCTGTAGTTTTTTTCGATTGTCTCTTCAATCAGAGGAAGCAATTCTTCATCGCTGGCAAATCGTAGGGCAATTATTTGACCTCCTTTAAGTTTTTCCTCTTTTTCCCGAAATGCCTTGCCGGTAAGTTCTGCATAGCGAGCTCTCATTTCCGCAAAAATGATCCGATTTTGGTTTTTGAGCGCATAGATCCTGGACAACATGGGAAGTGACAGAATCATGATGGCTAAAATCAGGGATTTAATGCTTTCTGCAATCGCTTTAGAACTTGAAAAATCTAAATCGATTAGTGTCCAAATAAAAAAAGCTAAGGATAGGGGTGCTAAGAAAAAATGATGGAACGGAAAATACCGTGCGTGATTCGAGTAATCTTGTTTTTTGTCCATAAATAAAAAAAGGGCAGAAGCCCTTTTGTTAAGATTATTTTTTACCCTTTGAGAAGGTTTTACGTGCATCCATTGCTGAAAGACCCGCGCCTAATCCGATCAAAATCACAACAATCAGTAAGAATAGCTGAGCGCCGGAGGCAATAGGTGAACTGAAGATATCCAATAGAATCATGAGCTTGATATTTGTTGTTTAATTCAAGGTTCGAAGATAAAGGACCAGGCCCAAAATACCAACAAGTTCTTGGGCCTTGTCATTTAAAATTCGTCGTCGAAGTCTTCGTCCTCTTCTTCGTCAAAATCATCTTCTTCTTCATCAAAGTCCATGATGTTGTCATCGACAAACTCGGATTCTTCATCTAGATCGTACTCGTCTTCAAATTCGGAGTCAAAATCATCATCAGAATCGAAGTCATCCAATTCATCAAAATCATCTTCGAAATCTTCCATAAGATTGTGGTTTAAGTGAAAACGATGCAAATAAATTAAAAAAACAAATTGCTCAATACACCGGAATTGAATTTTTTTCAACTCTTTCCAAAATTTCGGATGACTGTTGTTTTTCCCATTTTTCACGAAGTACCCTTGCCCAAGTTTCAAGATAGAATACCACATCTTCGCGCTTGTTTTGACTAAGCGACTGCTTTCTTTCGAATGGAATACGCTCCAGTACTTCTGGCGCAGAAAGTCTCTCTAGATGTCCGAGATCATCTAAGGTCAATCCAAAATCCAACATTCGCTGAATAACAAGATCGATAGGATAACCGCTTGTAGGGCAAAACTCTAATATTTGATCATTCCAATCACCGGAGCGCTCCATTGCATATCTGTGAATTTCTGCTTTTGAAAAAGGTGTAAGTTCCTGAGCAAGATTTCCGCAGTTGCATGCGCCCATGTGTCCCCATTGATAGCTTGACCCTCCATCTTTAAGTTTCTTGGCCGTCCGCTCGATTGCTCCAATTAATTCGGGTTGAATTGGTCTCATAGTTTTTGCTTGTTTTGATAAAAATAAAACCAATCCTGAAAACGAATGTTCCGATCTCTCAAAAAGATTTTCTAAAAAGCCAAAAAAAATTCCCATCCGGGAATTTATCAATTTTAATTGAAGATATTTTGAATGTACTTTTTCACCAGCGGCTTAGATAGGTAGTCTTTTACAAATTGATATTGACTGGCTTTATTGATGTCGCGCTCATCTACAGAACTGCTTAAAATGTAAATTTCCGCTTCTGTATCGCTAGGGTTGAACCGATCAAGAAAATCCCAGCCGTTCATCTCAGGCATATTCAGATCTAAAAAAAGGTAATGGGGCTTAATGCTCGATATTTCCTGAAGAGCTTCTTTTGCACTTTGATATTTGAAAAACTGACAAGCCTGGCTTACATTCTTGGAAATAAGCTTTTCAGTCACAAATGTGCTGATAGGATCGTCGTCTATGAGAACAATAGTTAGCATTAAAATGCAAAATCGGGGTGCTGAATTACAATAATTATAATACAAAATTACAATCTTCTGCTCAAATAGCAAATAACCGGCCAAATAACTTTGTAATTTTTAGTGAATCTTCACACCCTTCCAATGAAAGAGTAGGAGTATCTCAATAATTGATGTAACTATTTTCTAATTCTCTAAGAAATCAATCTCTGAAATAAAGCGTTCAACAACTTTTTCAGTGGTTTTTAAAACTTTTTTCTCTTTGTACTTTGGACTGTTTACCTCTGTCACACCAGTCAGAGTCATTAAAAATTTGTCTTTTTCCGGATCTATAAAATCAACAATGACCTGAAGTAGCTCATAGTTGTCTGTTCGGGGCGGGTCATCATATGGTAAATAAGGATTGAACATCCAAGGATCCCAAACTCGCATTCCCCAAAATTGGTAAGGGTTGTTGAAGCTGTTTATTTCGCGCTGTCTTAAGTCTTCATTTGATGCATACCGAATGACAAGGTCAGGTTTGACCCGATCGTAGGTAAGACCTTGACTTTCGAGAGACTCTCTGATTTTGTCCTGGACTTTTGCATCTAAAAACTGGGCTGAAAAGCCATTCATATTCACCTCAGCATTGACGATCACGAAGGAATTGTATTTTGCTGATAAGGGAAGCTCCGTGTTCTCTTTAAAAATTTCTATGCTACTACACGATTGTATGACCACCATCAAAAAGATAGTCCAACCAATTGAAAATTTTCCTTTAAGCATTTCAGAGTATTTTTACATTTATGACTATTCGTGATGTTGCACGTATGGGTAGACAGCCGCAATAATGAGTCT
>NZ_JAPEIB010000042.1:0-35145 GCF_028823735.1 Algoriphagus sp. NF | reverse complement strand
TTTAGCTTAGTTGATCGATTAAATGATACGTCAATCTAAAACTTAAAATCTAATTATCAAACCTATTACCCCAAAAACCCAAATCTTTCGACTTGGGTTTTTCTTAATTTTATATTTTTAATTCATGACTTTAAATTTTCAAGAAACCTATAAGATCTAATCCATATTCTTCACTCTTTCTAAATTTCGAATATTGACTACATCAAGTAGCTATTCAATGCTATTAGCATAAATAGAAATCTCGAATATCGTCAAACCATCGATCTTCTCATTCGATATAAAATCTTCATAATCCTTTTTTAAAGCTAGGTAAAGCGGTGGCTCATCATCCCAGTAAAACCAAGTAATATTGAAATCAATAGTATCAGGGTCGATTAAATGATACTCTCGAATAGAATTTGCATCGATCCGTTTAATATCATCATAGTAGCCATGAATGAAGGATACATAAACGCTTGGATGACCAAAGCCACCCTGGGTATAGTGAAACTTGGGAACTATTCCTTTTTCACTTTTATTAAGCTTTAAATCGGTTTTTCCTTCATCTAGAAGTATCAATTTTGTTTTTTCAGGTTGAGATTGATTTCTTTTTTGGCAACCTAAAAGAATAACAAAAAACAGAAAGACAAGTCTCAATTGCATGGTTTTGGATGTTTTTGGACAGTATCATTATGCCACTTTTTATATGTGTCTCTACTTGGATTTTTATCATATTCTATTGTTCCATCAAGTCCCACCCAAGCCATCGCTTTGTAGAAATCAGAAGGTATGGAGTTTCTTGGGAAAACACTCAGGACCTCTGGATTCGATCTGAATTCATCTAAGCCCAAATAAGGGTGAACCTGCCTTAAAGCATTTGCTATTTTATTAACCATATGCTCAGCCATATATTCATGAGAAGGCCAATCTTTCCCATAATTATTCCGATACTTCTCATAATTAACTTGAAAATCTGGATCCCAGGAGGCTCCTTCGACTAAATCATTAGCCCTTATTATTTCGGCATGTATTAGTTCATGGATAATAGTTCTAGCAATATCTAAAGCCCCTCTATTTAATTTTTTCTCATTGAGAGTTATTTCAATTCTATAGGGCCCAAGGCTTCCATCAGTAAGTGCATTTACTTCCCAGCCATTACTTCTTGGGGTTGGTCCCACTTTCAATATGACATTTCTGTTAGTTGAGTTTCCATCGAATTAAACCAAATCATTAATAAATTTAGCTAATTGTAATTTTTGGACAATACAATTTAATGTTGCATTATTTTTTATGGATTGATCAATTTCAACTCTCAATGTCGGTGCTGGAACTTCCGGTGGATCATAACAACTCATACATCCACCTCCAGGACTATCTGCCCCTCCTCTTGGTTTTTCTTCCTCATATCCTCCATCGCCGCGACCTCCACCACTTCTAGATCCACCCCGCTGCCATTCGCAGGTTTGTGCCCAAGTGGTATCCAAATATTCTCCTGTTCTGCCATCATACCAATCAGTAGCTACCGGGTAGCAATGAATCGCCTCGTCACTCTTGTTTTCTGAGCTTACCGCAATCTTGCGGGCATTTTCCGGATTCTTTTGCATCTGCCTTGTATGTGTCAATTCACCTTCCGTGACCTTATATCCCATGAGGTAGTGCTCATCATACGTAAACAGATCTATCCAGCCACTCCATTTTTCGTCGATCATTTGGTAGCTGATTGCTTCAAAGTCACGGTTGGAAGTATTCTCGTCTGGATAATACCGGATAATCAAAGGATCAAATTTGGGAAGTGTAGGATGCTTTACGAATAGGATGTTTTGAAAATAGTCAACATCTTCCTCACTGGCTCCTGCATCCTTTGCTTTCGGAATATACAAGTTTTCATTCTCCAGACTCACTTCAAAGACCTCCCGTCCATCAGGAAAGTAGTAGTGATGAAACTGCTCCCAGTCTGGTTCCTTTTCGAAAAATGGTAGAATCAGCTCTTGGGATTCTGTTCGGTAGTTCGTACCACGATCAGGTAGTCGAAGATTGGTCTTATTGGCTTCAAACCAGTCCCGGACCTGGGCCAGCTGTGAAGTTTCACTGAGCTGGATGGTCGGGTTTTCTGGTTCTGGAATACAAGCGGATAGTATCATGGAAAATCCAAATAGTAGTGCTAAACCGGATTTAGCTATCTTTTTGTACTTGGGGGGGCAAAAATGTTTTTCATAGATATTTAGCTTAGTTGATCGATTAAATGATACGTCAATCTAAAACTTAAAATCTAATTATCAAGCTCAGAAAGCTAAAACCCCAAGTCGAAAGATTTGGGGTTTTTAGTTTTCTGATAAGGAAATTCTAAAAACAAGATATTACCAAACAGTTTCCAAGATGTAAGCAATTTTTTATTCAACCCCTCCAGTAGAAATTTTTACCTCATAGGCAGTAAACTCATAATTGGGGTCTAATGATTCTTTCATCAAGTACTCATCTTCATAAATGATATAATACTTTTCGAAATTTAAATTGAACCAATCCAGATAATCCATTTGAGAATCAAACCAAACATCCAACTCATCTAACTCTTTCCTTTGAATCTTTTTCTTTCCTTGATCTAAACCATGCCCAATACTAATATAAAGGTTTGGGTCCTCATAAGGAGGATCAAAACCTTCTCTCCAAAACTGAAAACTTTCATTGGGTTCGGTGGACCTTTCAATAATTTCAGTATTTATTGAATATCGGTTAAACACAATAACTAGTTCTCCTTTCTGTATACTATTGATTTGATTATAATCCCTTGAGCCGTTTGAGTTTGAAGGATTACAGGAAAAGATGTATATAAATAGAATTGAAAACAGTCCCTTTTTCATGGCTAGTTAGAATTACAATTATCAGTAAGATTGTCCGCGCCTACTTTTTGGTATTTTTCATAACTACTTCGTTCGGGTAAATTATACCTCCATTTGTCAGTCCACTTTAATCCATTCCATGCTATCCCATGATAAAAACCAGAAGGCAAGCCTTTTGGAAACGCAGCTATTACGTCAGGATCATTCAGAAAACTTTGTTTTCCCAGATGGGAGTGAATTTGGGAAAGTACACTTGCCATCTTATTGACCATATTTTCAGCCATATAATTATGGTGAATTGCAGCATCTCCCTTATATAATAACATATATTTAGCAAAATTTGCCTCAAAATTTCTATCTAAAGGAGTTCCATTTTTATGAAATATTGCTCTAAATAATTCAGCATGAATCATTTCGTGTAGGAACGTACGTGCCATTTCTAAGGAATTTCTACCTAATCTATTTTGATTCAAAATAATTTGAATATGATAAGGGCCTAAATCATCATTTGTTTCTGCATTGGCCTCAGGATTTTCAGTCTCTCCAACTTTTAGGATTACATTTCGCCCGTTTTGAGCTGTTCCATCGAAGAGCGCTAAATCATTGACAAATTTAGAAAGCTCCAGTTTTTTTAATATGCACATCAAATAGGGATTATCCTTCACAGTTTGATCAATTTCAACTCTCAATGTCGGTGCTGGAACTTCCGGTGGATCATAACATTTTTTACATCCACCTCCGGGACTATCTGCCCCTCCTCTTGGTTTTTCTTCCTCATATCCTCCATCGCCGCGACCTCCACCACTTCTAGATCCACCCCGCTGCCATTCGCAGGTTTGTGCCCAAGTGGTATCCAAATATTCTCCTGTTCTGCCATCATACCAATCAGTAGCTACCGGGTAGCAATGAATCGCCTCGTCACTCTTGTTTTCTGAGCTTACCGCAATCTTGCGGGCATTTTCCGGATTCTTTTGCATCTCCCTTGTATGTGTCAATTCACCTTCCGTGACCTTATATCCCATGAGGTAGTGCTCATCATACGTAAACAGATCTATCCAGCCACTCCATTTTTCGTCGATCATTTCATAGCTTATTTCTGAGAACTCACGGTTGGAAGTATTCTTGTCTGGATAATATCGGATAATCAAAGGATCAAATTTGGGAAGTGTAGGGTGCTTTACGAACAGGATGTTTTGAAAATAGTCAACATATTCCTCACTGGCTCCTGCATCCTTTGCTTTCGGAATATACAAGTTTTCATTCTCCAGACTCACTTCAAAGACCTCCCGTCCATCAGGAAAGTAGTAATGATGAAACTGCTCCCAGTCTGGTCCCTTTTCGAAAAATGGTAGAATCAGCTCTTGGGATTCTGTTCGGTAGTTCGTTCCACGATCGGGTAGTCGGAGCTTGGTCTTATTGGCTTCAAACCAGTCCCGGACCTGGGCCAGCTGTGAAGTTTCACTGAGCTGGATGGTCGGGTTTTCTGGTTCTGGAATACAAGCGGATAGTATCATGGACAGTCCAAATAGTAGTGCTAAACCGGATTTAGCTATCTTTTTGTACTTGGGGGGGGGGCAAAAGTGTTTTTCATAAATACTTAGCTTAGTTGATCGATTAAATGATACGTCAATCTAAAACTTAAAATCTATTTTTCAAATGATTTAGTAAAAAAAAACAGCGACCAATGACCGCTGTTTTTTCCAATATAAAAACCTCTAAATCAATTTAATCCTTGAAGTAATCCTTCCTTGACCCAATAGAAGTTGGGCTCTTGGGCAAGGGCTTTCTCCCAAACTTCCTTGGCAGCGTCTTCTTGTCCGTTTTCCTGATGAATTAGTCCAAGCCAAGCCAGATTATCCAAGTACATCCAATTGTCCTCGATCCCTTGCTTTTCAAAGTTTGCATTAGACTTTTCAAAAAACCGCCGAGCTTCTTCTACATCTCCTCCCCACATACTTGGGGTGAAATATTTATTGCTTGCATACAATTTTAATACGATGGGACTTTCAGGAGCTTCTTCCATGGCTTGCTCCAGAAGTTTGGAGCTTTTGCCACCAAGCAGCATTCCTTTGAAGGGACTGAATGCAATCTGAAATCCGTAGAGCCCGGATAGTAAAGCTTTTGCCTCAGCTTGATACGGACCGGACTTTTTCAACTGATCGAGCCGATCTTCCAGGCTTTCAGCATAATCATCAAAAAGATCCTCATCTTGATCTGCCATGGAGGCATTCAGGAGACCATATTCGGTAAGGGCCAATTGCCATTCCGATTCTTGTGATGGATTTTGCTGGGCTTCGAGCATGGCCGTAGCCACATTTTGCTTCCAGAGCTCCTTATTTGCCTCTAGATAGGCACGGTAATTCATTTTTCGGAGTTCCTGAGGATAGCCCATAGCCATCAAAGTGATCATTAAGATTGTTGCGAAAATTTTAGAGTTCGTTTTCATGGTGTAAATTGGTTTATATTATAAACTAAATTGAGAAAATTTTTTACTGAATGTATTTTTTCAAGTTTTCCACATAGGCTTCGAAAGCGGCAATACCCTCCTTGGTGATTTTACAGGTCGTCAATGGACGTTTTCCCCGGAAGGACTTTTCGATTTCTATGTAGCCTGCCTTTTCAAGCTTGTCCAGCTGTACGCTGAGGTTGCCGGCGGTGGATTCGGTTTTTTCTTTGAGAAAGGTAAACTCTGCCTCATCCACACTCAGAAGCAAGGACATGATTGCCAACCGAAGCTGGGAATGCAACAAGGGATCAAGGGGCTTAAACTCGCTCAAGACTCTTCTTTTTTAAGTGATACCCTGGAACTAGATAACCCAACACAATTCCGATTCCTGCTACGAGGTACTGTTCTGTCACGGGAAGTAGAAAACCGATAAATGCTGCGAGCAATAGCAGTATTCCTCCCCAGCGAACCAGATTCTCTCTTACCAATGTACCTGTGGTGAAAATACCCACCCCAGCAAGTAAGAGAATGATGGGATTGTGCTGAAAATCCAATGTTCCCATAAAGACCAAAACAACGATCATACTAATGAAAATGATAATCCACAGCTGACTAAGAACAGTTGTAAGATGGGATTTGGCGGGAGCGTTTTTCGCTGAGCGGAACCCCTTGACAAAGCTAATAATCGCAGCAGGAATGACCAGTGTCCATACGATGTAAGGTTCGGCATAACCTAATTTTTCTAAGGTATAATGCCCAAAATTGCAAACCGCAATTACCCAGCCCCAAAGGAGCATTTGAAAGCCTCCGTCTCCGGTGGACTCTTTCTTAGCCTTCGCTATCATCTCTGTGATAATGGCTAGAGATTCGGTGCTTGTAAGTGTTTTTTCCATTTTTTTATCCCTTTACAATAGGCTTAACGATTCAAATATAAAATGGTTTACATTACAAACCAATTTATTCTAAAATTTTTCTGAAAAAAATTTATCTTGTATCTAAATCCAGCCAAGAAAGACTATGCAAAATATTTTTGACCCTTCAACTACATCCGAACTAATTGCCCGAATAGAGTCTCTCAAGCCCGATTCTCAGCCTTTATGGGGTAAAATGAGTGTGGACCAGATGCTTGCCCATTGCTCGGTAGCCTATGAAATGGCCTACACTGATAAGCATCCCAAACCCAATGCTTTGATGCGATTTTTACTCAAAACCTTTGTCAAATCGGGAGTAGTCAATGAAAAGCCCTATCCTAAAAATGCCCGAACTGCGCCAGTTTTCATCATTGCAGATCGGCGGGATTTCGAAAAAGAAAAAAATCAATTGATCGACTATTTAAAGAAGACGCAGGAACTAGGAGCCCAACACTTCGAAGGAAAAGAGTCTCCCTCCTTCGGCCCGATGACTGCCCAAGAATGGAATAATCTATTCTATAAGCACCTCGATCATCATTTGACACAATTTGGGGTATGATACTATGAATATGGGCAATTTCCCTACTCCCCAATTTCTCTGTAGCTATTTTGATGGAAGCTGGAAGTAGGGAGAGGGGAGCGTACAGATTTTAAACCTTTAGATTTTTTGAAGGTCACTCACAGTTCTAATTGGAAGAAAGCAGATATACACATTAAATTTTTAATAGAAAGCTTGTGAACTAAGATATCCTTGAGTTTATTGGAGGCAAAATCTATCAATTACTTATGATGAAAAGAAATTACCTCCTATTCTTTATTCTTTCCAGTATCCTACTTATTGCTTTATCTTTTTCTACTCAAGCTCAGGAAGTCACTTCACCAAATCCCGCACTGAAAGTGTGGAAACAGGTCTTGGGCTCTCATGCTCGTTATCCCTTATCTGATTTGCGGGCTCGAAAAACCGGTTTTGTTTCCGTGGATATCGAATTAGACCAAGAAGGGAAAATCAGCTCCTACGAAATCACAGAATCCAAAACCGAAGCGATGAAAGAATCTGTTGAAGCTGCTTTGGAAAAGGCAATTCCTCTCTGGCAACCTGATATGTTGCCCGAAGAAGAGCGGAAAGACAGCTATGAAATTTATTTTAGTTTTGAGATGGTGGATCCCCAAAATCCCAATGCCGAGATTGAGGCAGTAACTCGGCAGATATACAAAGGAAAACCAGAAAAAGCACTTAAAATGACTGAACGACTGGTAGACGAAAAACCCTTTGAACCGAAATACCTCGAACTTCGGTCCCAAATACATCGGCAATTGCAGCATGAAGCTGAGGCGACGGCCGACTTGATGGAATCTCAAAGGCTTCAGCAAAATACCTTGGCAAAAATTGAGATCAAATCTTTTACTATAGTACAAACCCGTAGTATCAGCGGCACCATCAACAGGTAATTCGCATTTTATCGGTCACTCAACCAAAAACCCTTCTGATTTGAAACGGATTAGTTAAAAGGAAACGTGAATCTTTCCTAAATACTTTATTTTTAATCTTTTAATTCTTAATTTGATAGAAACTAAATCCAAAACCATGATACGCAAGCTTCTATCTACTCTATTGATCGGATTGATCTCAGCATCTACCTTTGCTCAAGAATCTGATCCCCTTCAGAAATTCAATCAATTTCTGGCCAAAAATTTAAAATACTCCTCAGAATTACGGTCTGAGAAAATCCAAGGTCCCGTTACCCTCCTCCTTTCTATTGATCAGCAAGGTAATTTGGATAAAACCCCGCTTTTACTAGGAGGTTCAGAAGAACTAGCTGAGGAAGTATTCCAAACTTTAGCCTTGCTGAAAGATAAAGAAACCAAGGCACTTTTTCCCAATGAGACTTTTGGAAAAGAGCACTTGCTGACAGTGGAATTCAAAATAGTGGAAAATCAAAATACCGGATTTTACATCCCCGAGCGATTCGATTCTGAAAGCAAAGTTCTCAAAAAGCTGAATCAGCAGATTCAAGAGAACCCCTATTTTCCCAACACCTATCAGGAACGGGCCGAATACTATGAAAGCACCGGGCAAAACCTCCTCGCCGATTTGGATAGGGAAAAGGCGAAGCTACTAGCAGAAAGAGAACTTTCACAAGTTATGGTAGTAGGCTATTCCGCCATTCACAAAAAGTCCCTCATCAGCGATTAATCGAATCCCAATTGAAATGAAGAAGTTTAGCCTTTATGCCTTTCTCCTGATTTTTGCACTTTCCTCCTGCCAAAAAGAAAAAACAACGGAAACAGAGGAAATTACTAAAACAGTATCAGAGGATTTTCCCGAAACCATCGAAGTCCCTATGAATCCTACTCCAGGAGACAACTCCATGAATGGGCTGGATTGGGAAGGAACCTATGTGGGCACCCTACCCTGTGCAGATTGTGAGGGTATCGCCACCGAACTCAGCATCAATTACGATGGAACCTACACTTACAAGACCACCTACTTAGGGAAAGAAACTGAAATCAATGAAATTGAGGGCACTTTCCAATGGGATGAGACCGGCTCCATGATTACACTTTCGGGTCTTGAAGGAGCTCCCGGCAAGTATAAGGTTGGTGAAAACCGCATCTGGCACTTGGATATGGATGGCAATCGAATCGAAGGAGACTTAGCAGATAAGTATATCCTTACGAAGCAGTAACTTATTTGAAGCGGACTATTTTGCCATGGGCTTTGGAGGTCATCTCATGCGGGATGGCCTCTGTTATTTCCCGGTAAAGGAGTTCAACCAATTTTTGCTTCAAGAAGCTTCTATTCAGGATAATACTGACCTCTCGAGTTGGGGATTGGCCTTTGAATGGTCTCAATCTACTTTTTTCCTCCGGTGAAAGATCATGTGTCGCCAATTCAGGAAGAAGGGTAACTCCTTTGTATCGGTTGACCATATTTCGAAGGCCCTCTAGTGACCCACTCTCATAGTGAAAGTTTTCTGGTCCGCTGGCTGTCTGATCGCAAAAATTTATCACCTGATCACGAAAACAGTGCCCCTGCTGCAGCACCCAGAGATCATTTGATTTGATCTCGGAAGCAGTAATTTCTTTCTTCTCCAGCAAAGGATGGTCCTTGGACAGGTAGGCGTAAAACTTCTCGTAAAACATCGGCTTTTCCACGATGCCATTCTCATCCAGAGGTGTCACGATGATTCCCAGATCCAGTTCATCGTTTTTCAGTTGACGAACGACCTCCTCAGTCACCATCTCCTGTACCTCGAGCTTCACGTTGGGATATTTTTCCAGGAAACCTCTTACAAATAAATGAAGCAAATAAGGCGCAAGCGTAGGAATGATACCCAGTTTGATAGTACCGGAAATATCGCCTTTTAGCTGAGCGACTAATTCATAAATGCCCTTACTTTCTGATACCACTCTTTTGGCTTGAGCAATAATCTGTACCCCGATTTCTGTCGGAATTACCGGCATTTTGCTCCGGTCAAAGAGAATCACTTCCAACTCCCGCTCCAATTTGCTCAACTGGGCGCTTAGCGTGGGTTGCGTCACAAAACAGGACTCAGCGGCCTGTCCAAAGTGCCGATGCTTGTCCACTGCTATCAGGTATTCGAGTTGCTGTATAGTCATAAGGTCAAAATATGATATTCTAAGTTAGAAAAAGTCCAAAGAGTTCAATCAAAACTAGGATTTGAAATCCTTGTTCATGGATCGCCTTTTGTCAAAAAGAACAGGATTTTATAATGGGATTGATTAAATTCCAAATCAATAACCCTTTAAACCTAAACTTATGGCTATTTCCAGAAGAAAATTCTTCCTGACCAGTGCCTTGGCTGGAGCAGGTCTCAGTTTTGCACCAGGCTTTTCATTTGCAAAAACCAAACGATACAACTTCCAAAAGACCGTTCGCTTGGGATTCATTGGAGTTGGTCGTCAAGCCATGGGGCTCCTTAATCGATTTATGCAGTTACCGGAAGTAGAAGTTACGGCGGGTGCTGATGTTTATGAAGTGAAAAGGACACGATTTGAAGAGCGGGTAAAAGCGGCTTACGCTGCCCGCGGAACTCAGGCTTTGAGCTTAAAAGTATATGAAGACTACCGGGATCTTTTGGCGAGTAATGAAGTGGATGCCGTCGTGATTGCCTCTCCTGACCACTGGCATGCCAAAATGGCCATTGATGCCTGTCGGGCCAAAAAGGATATTTATCTGGAAAAACCTTTGACTTTCACTGTGTATGAAGGACAGCAATTGGTCAAAGCAGTGAGGCAAAATGGGACAGTATTGGCAGTGGGTAGCATGCAGCGCTCGGCAGTCAATTTCCAAACTGCCGCAGCACATGTGCAAAAAGGAAGCATTGGCGACATCAAGGAAGTGCTGGTCCATGTGGGTGAAAATCCCTTTCCCAAGCCATTCGATCTCAATCCAGAGGCCGTCCCAGCAGGTTTGGATTGGCAAGCATGGCTAGGACCCTTACCCGAATTACCCTATCACCCAAATCTCAACCCTCCTATTTCACTTGATCCCGTAGAAAACGAAAAACTTTGGGCAGCTTGGCGCTGGTTTAAGGAAACGGGGGGAGGACTCATGACAGACTGGGGTGCACATATGATTGATGTGGCACAATGGGGACTCAATCAAGACCGAAATGGGCCAGTTGAGGTGATTCCACCTATGGGTGAAAATCCACTTACTTATAGATTTGAAAATGGAATTCCTATGAAGATTACCTCTTTTGACGAAGGAAGACAGGGTGTCAAATTCATTGGAGAAAAAGGCTGGATTAAGGTTTCAAGAGGAAATTTTGAGAGCTCACTTTCAGAAATCAGCCTAGAGAAAAAGGATGAAAACTTCAATTACACTCAGCACTACATTGATTTCATCGAATCCATTCAGCGGCGTAAAGACCCGATTGTTCCGGTAGAGATTGGACATAGTACCTGTACATCTTGCACCATAGGAAATATGGCCAAGGAATTGAACAGACCTCTTTCTTGGGATCCCATCGCTCAAAACTTTGGCGATGATTTTGAAGCCAACACCAAGCTTCACTACACCTACCAAAATGGAATTTCTCTAAGCTAATGAGGCTTTCTAAATCAATTTGAATGAATAAGAATCTATTTCTCGCCCTAATTGGTATTCTAATTGGATTTGGCTGCCAAACTTCTCAAGAAGAAAAAGCGATCCAACTCTCAGAGCTGAGCATATCGGAAATCCATGAAGCCTACCTTTCGGGAAACTATACTGCTGAGCAATTGACCAAAGCCTATTTGGAGAGAATAGACAGCTTGGATGAGCACATCAATTCCATCTCTGTGATTAATGTGGAAGCTTTGAATCAGGCAAAGGCCTTGGATCAAGAGCTGAAAAATACCGGGAAGCTGCGGCCGCTTCATGGGATTCCTCTTATCGTCAAAGACAATATCAATACGAGAGGGCTTCCAACCACAGCAGGTTCACTTGCTCTTAAGGATTTTATCCCTGAGGAAGATGCCCCCATTATTACGAAACTGGTCGATGCTGGAGCCATCATTTTGGCAAAATCAAATATGGCCGAATGGGCATTCTCGCCTATGCATTCAGAAAGCTCCACCTTTGGCACAACCCGAAACCCCTACAATCTGGACCATGTCCCCGCAGGATCAAGTGGCGGAACGGGAGCAGCTGTAGCGGCAAATTTTGGAACAGTAGGTCTTGGAACTGATACCGGAAATTCCATCAGAGGTCCTTCCTCTCATAATGCTTTGGTAGGTTTCCGCACCACTTTGGGCTTAATTTCAAGAGCTGGCATCGTACCTCTTTACCTTCGGAATGATGTAGTCGGGCCCATGTGCCGCACGGTAGAAGACGCGACCCGAGTTATGGAAGTCATGGTAGGGATCGATCCAAAAGATCCCCTGACTGAGTATTCCAAGGGAAAAACTGAGGTAGATTATCAACAGTTTTTGGTGAAGAAAGGACTTGAAAATGCCCGAATCGGAGTGCTACGAGAGCTAGCTGAAGACATGGATTCAGAAATCTCAGGATTATTTGAAAAGGCCATACTTGATCTAGAAAGCCTTGGCGCCGAAGTGATTGACCCTGTGGTCATTCCTAACTTTTCTGAGCTCAGACAGAACCAATGGTGCGCGACTTTCAAAACAGACGTGGAAGCTTTTTTATCAGAATATGTGAAAAATGACAGTATTCAGGCTTTGGAAGACATCATTCGTGTTGGTTCCAATTCACAGTTTGCCATGGACCGATTAGAAATGATGGCAGGGAATTCCGGAAGATGGGGACTGGAAGCAGAGGATTGTGGAAATGCCTATGAAGACCCACGAAGAATCGCTTTTCGGGAAGCAATTGAATCGGTCATGGATTCCCTTCAGTTGGACGCTATAGTCTACCCCTCTTGGAATTATCCAGCAGCAAGAATCGAGCATTTCCAAGAGGAATATCGGGGAGATAACAGTCAGATCATTTCACCCCATACCGGGCAACCTGCATTCACTGTTCCAATGGGCTTTACCAACAATAATCTTCCGGCAGGGCTTCAATTTTTGGGAAGAATGTATTCCGAGCCTACACTGATCAGACTGACCTATGCCTACGAACAGAGTACAATGCATAGAAAGCCTCCCAAAATATCGGAGCCCAGAAAAGAATAAATAAGTTTTTTCAATTAAATTGAGTCAAATTGAAAATACATGAACCCAATATCTGATTTAGCCTATCTGCTTTATAGCAACTCAAGACTGTTGATCCAAAAAATCCAATTGAGCCTGGATGAAGTTGGGCTTACCTACACCCAATACTTAACCTTGGCCGTACTTTGGGAACAAGACGGACAATATGTAAATCAAATTGGTAAAAAATTAGAATTGGATTCAGGTACCTTGACTCCACTTTTGAAAAAACTAGAGGCCCAAAACTACCTTAGACGAATTCGAAGTGAAGAGGACGAGCGAAAAGTAAAAGTAGAGCTAACCTACCCAGGAAAAACTTTACAAGGAAAAGTAGAAGAACTGTTGAAAGTCTTTTCTGAAGAAATTGAATTGATAAGTGATCCTCAATTGGAAAAATTGAACAGTTCATTATCCGGAATGTTATCAAAATTAAAATCACTTGATTAATCACATATGGAAAAACTAAACATTGATTACACTGCAGTCGCCATCAATACCGGAGGAAGAAAGGGTCATGTCCGAACCGATGATGGAAAATTAGATTTTGATGTATCCATGCCAAAGGAAATCGGTGGAGATGGAGAAAAAACCAATCCCGAGCAGTTTTTTGCTGCCGCATACGCATCTTGCTTTGGCGGTGCTTTAGGAGCAGTAGCTGGAAAAACAAGCCTTAAGGACTCCGAGATCAAAGCTAAAGTACATTTAGGAAACTATGGTCCGGGAAGCTTCGGACTGGCGGTGGATATCGAGGTCAAAATCCCCCAAGCCGAATCTTTGGAACATGCTCAAAAATTGGTAGAGGCTGCCCACGAAGTATGCCCCTATTCAAAGGCTACAAGAGGAAATATTGAAGTAAATGTGAAAGCGGTAGAATAAAATCGCTGGATTCATTAATACAAAAAGCCCGCTGAAAATTAATTTCAGCGGGCTTTTCAATTTTATTATTATTCTTTCTTATTTTCCTCTTTCTCCGATAGAGATCATTGCACATCTGAAGCCAATATGATTGGTAGCAGAATCTTCATGCATAAATCTTCTAGTACCAGGAGCCAACCAATAAGTGACATCTCTCCAGCTTCCGCCTTTGTAGACTCTCATTTCGTCAGTAAGCATAGATACCTCGTAGTTTTCTTCTTCATCGCCATACCCATCTTTTCGAAGTGGGTTAAGGTCATCGGCATCTTGGTAAGTCAATGGACGGTAGACATCATACACCCACTCATTCATATTACCAGCCATGTGGTACAATCCGAAATCATTTGGAGCCATGTCATACACGTTGGTAGGTAGAATTTCACCGTCATTTCTTTGGTTACCCGAAATACCTCCGTAGTCACCTCGTCCTCTTTTAAAGTTAGCTAGGAAATCACCTTGCTTTCCTTTACGCTTCACATTGTAAGGATTACGAACGCCACGACCATCCCAAGGATAAATTCTTCCGTACTCTTGATTCTCATCAAGGTACTGAGTCCCGATCATCGCCTTGGCGGCATATTCCCATTCAGCCTCTGAAGGAAGACGGAAGTCAGCCATTGCTACTCCACGCTCGATCAATTGAGATTTGGTAAAGGTAGAATCGATTTCTCTTTCTTTTCTGATCAACTCCTGCACATAATCTGTTCTCCACTTGGAATATACATTTGCCTGAGTCCAAGAAACCCCAGCTACCGGATAAAAATTAAATCCTGGGAAGCGGAAGTAGTAGGACTGATACATGTCATTGAAGGAAAGAGCTCCACCCCATACATCTTCACGAGGCTCCAATTTCTGCATTGAGTCTGCACTGACCTTGCTCTTCATATCGAAAAGAAACTCACGGTAATCATTATTCGTGATTTCTGTTTCATCCAAATAAAAGTTTGCCACAGTAACGGTTCGCTCCAAGTTGTCGCGGAAGGCCATGACATCTTCTTCTTGAGAGCCTAGTACTGCCCGACCTCCTTGAATGAATTTCAAGTTTGGCCCAGGGATTTGCTCAGCATTTTTTGCTACAAAGAACTGAGTAGTATCATTTTCATCAAATGAAAACTCAGCGCCTGTGGTAGCACTTTTTTTACCGGGCTTATTTGCCGTACGACGACCATAGCCAGGAGTTTTGTTGCAAGAAGATAAGACTGATCCTCCTACAATTAAGAAGGCTGCAGCCCACAATCCCCAAGGTTTTTTAGTCAAATGCATATAAATAGAAATTTAAATCAATTTTAGGGTGCTAATATAGTCCCCTTTCCAAGGACTTCCAATCTTTCAAATCCGTACAAAGTCTTCGAATTAAGGCCTTTGCGTCTAATCGGAGCTGAAACGACAAATTTTGGGTGCGAAAGTGCAATATTTATGCCAGTTAAATTTTTGTAAAATTAGCTTTCTAGCATCTCTTTTAGCCACTTTTGACCCTTCGAAATGCTCGAAACATCCGAAATGGTAAGTATCAAACGGTTTTTATATTCTTTTATTTTAAAGTATTTAGAATTAGACTGAGCAAATTGCATGATTTTCAAGAAGGTAGGTGAAGAGTAGAAATCCCCTCTATCAGATGGAAGCAAATGGCATTTCATCTGCCCATTTTTCATCACAAGCTTCTCTATTCCCAACTTTTCCGCTTTCCATCGTAATCGGACGGTTTCCATCAAATCATTCACCACATCCGGAACAGGACCAAAGCGGTCATGCAGCATTTGGGAAAATTGGGCCAGCTCTTCCTCGTTCTTGATCGAATCTAGCTTGGAATACAGACTCAAACGCTCGCTGATATTGGCTACATACTCTTCAGGTATAAGGAGCTCCAAGTCTGTTTCAACCGTACAGTCCTGAACCAGCACTTTGACCTTTTCTTTCAAATCCACTTCAAATAGGGCAGCAAACTCATTTTCCTTCAACTCCTGTACAGCCTCATCCAGGATTTTGTGATACATCTCAAAGCCCAGATCCGTGATAAATCCACTTTGCTCGGCACCGAGAAGGTTTCCGGCCCCGCGAATATCCAAGTCACGCATCGCCACCTTGAAGCCATCCCCTAAATCTGAAAACTCTTCCAATGTCTGAAGCCGCTTTCTGGATTCCGGAGTCAAACCTGACATCGGCGTTGTCAGCAAGTAGCAAAAGGCCTTTTTATTGCTTCTTCCTACCCTTCCGCGCATTTGATGCAGATCACTCAGTCCAAACATGTGGGCTCGGTTGATGATGATGGTATTGGCATTGGGGATATCCAAGCCGGACTCAATAATATTGGTGGAGATCAGCACATCGTACTCATGATCGATAAAGTCAACCATGATTTTCTCCAGCTTTTTGCCATCCATCTGACCATGAGCTCCCACCACTCTCGCATCAGGAACCAGCTTTTTGATCAAATTGGCGATGGAGTCAATCTCCCCAACCCGATTATGCACAAAAAAGACCTGGCCTCCTCTTCGCAACTCATAGGCCACCGCATCTCGGATGATTTCCTCCTGAAATGAATGAACCTCGGTCGTCACCGGCTGCCTGTTTGGCGGCGGCGTAGAAATCACCGATAAGTCCCTCGCCCCCATCAGAGAAAAATGCAAGGTTCTTGGGATGGGAGTGGCTGTCAATGTCAACACATCGACATTTACTCGGAGGTTTTTCAGCTGGTCTTTCACCCGCACCCCAAACTTCTGCTCCTCATCAATGATGAGTAATCCCAAATCCTTGAAAACCAAATTCTTATTGACAATTTTATGCGTGCCGATAAGAATGTCAATTTTCCCTGATTTGACTTCCTCTATGACTATTTTGGTCTCCTTGGCAGTACGGAAGCGGTTGATGTAATCTACCGTCACCGGAAAACCCGAAAGCCGATCTTTGAAGGTATGAAAATGCTGCATGGCCAAAATCGTGGTAGGCACGAGCACGGCTACCTGCTTCCCATCATTCACAGCCTTAAATGCAGCGCGGATCGCCACCTCAGTTTTACCAAAACCTACATCCCCGCAGACTAAGCGGTCCATGGGATAGCTTTTCTCCATATCGGTCTTGACATCCGCGGTAGCCAAAGCCTGATCTGGGGTATCTTCATAGATAAAGCTACTCTCCAACTCCACCTGCATCACGGCATCTCTCGAAAAGGCAAATCCAGGCGCTGATCGCCTTTTGGCATACAGGGCAATTAAGTCCTTGGCAATATCCTTAACTTGCTTTTTGGCACGTTTCTTCTTGTTTTCCCATTCCGGCGAACCGAGCTTGGACATGGAAGGAGCCTGTCCCTCCTGACCTGAATACTTCGAAATCTTATGCAGGGAGTGAATATTCACATAAAGCAGATCATCATCCCGGAAAACCAGTCGAACTGCCTCCTGCATTTTGCCTCCTACCTCTACTTTTTCCAAACCGGCAAATCGCCCTACTCCATAATCCACGTGGACCACATAATCCCCGGGGTGAAGTGCTTTCAATTCTTTTAAGGTAAGTGCCTTTGACTTGCTGGCTTTTTTGCGTGAGCGGTATCGGTGAAATCTCTCAAAAAGCTGATGATCGGTGTAGCAAATCAGTTTGTTTTGACGGTCTTCAAATCCTTCCCGAAGGCCCAAAATCAAGGTTTGAACCTGAAGTGTAGGATCCAACTCGGCAAAAATCCCCATGAGTCGGTCGATTTGCTTAGAATTTTCACCGGTGATCAAATTGGTAAGGCCTTGCTTTTCATTTTCCGCCAGGGTCTCTACCAAAAGGTCAAAATTCTTATTAAATGAAGGCTGGGGCTTGGAGTCCCATGACAGTTTCTCGGAGTTTTTCAGATAAAATTGCTTCCCAAACTCGATCACTTTAAAGGTTTTGACCTGCTTGATAAAATCCTCCCCCTTTTCAAAAAGATCTTCAGGCTTCAGGACGGTCTTGGTCTGGTTGGTTTTGGCCAAAATTTGATCGAAAGCCATCTCCGCCCGGTGGAAGCATTCGGTCATTACATCTGCAGTTAGCTGATAGTCTTTGATCCAAAGGTTTGCCTTCTCAGGTAAAAAGCCCAAAAATGACTGTCGTACCTCTTGAAGCAATTTTGTCTGCGTATTCGGTATCAGGGACAATTGATCCACTGAGTCGATCGAGAGTTGAGATTCAGGATCAAAGGTTCGGATGCTTTCGATTTCCTTCCCAAAAAGCTCCAAGCGGTAAGGGTGCTCATTGGAGAATGAAAAGACATCCAAAATCCCTCCGCGAATTGCAAATTGCCCAGGCTCATAGACAAAGTCAGTCCGCTCAAAATCGTAGCTATGGAGCAATTCTGCCACAAATTCCATATCCACCTGTTCTCCTACTTTTGCCTGAAATGTATTCTCTTTGAGGGAGCGCTTGTTGATAACTTTTTCATAAAGCGCCTCTGGATAGGTGATGATGATTTCATCCTTTTCTTGCCCCTCCAAAACGCGACTCAAAATCTCTGATCGCAAAAGGACATTTGCGTTATCCACCTCCTCATACTGATAGGGTTTTTTGAAGCTGGAAGGGAAAATTGGAAAATCTTCTCTTCCCAAAAGATTCTGAAGATCTGTATTCAGGTAGGCGGCCTCCTCCTTGTCTTGGGCGATGATCAGGTGAAAGCCACCCAATCGCTGAAAGATGGTAGTAAATACCACCATATCCAGACTGCCAGACAGGCCTCTAAGTTGAAAATTAGCCTGCTCAGCATGGGCCAGCTTTTCACTAAACTGTCTCAAAAATGGATCTCCGTGATAAATCGAAAGGAAGGAGTCTCTATCCAAGGTGTAAGGGGATATTGGTTTGGGGACGCAAGTTAGCCGTTTTCATTTTTTTCGGCTCTCAAAAACGATATTTCATGAACCTAAGCCCGTTTAAATTGTTTTGCAAGCGATGAGTGTTACTTCTGACAATAAAACTTGGTTCCAGCGCATTGAAGACATGCATCCCTACGAGACACTCTTGTATCTGGGAATGTTTGGTAGCGGACTGATTTTCCTCTTCTTGACTGTTGCCTTTCTTTTTTCAGGTTTGGATCAATTGGGTGGAATGAACAAAAAGATCCCGGTCTCATTCCTGATTTCAACCTTTTTACTGGTCAGTAGCGGCTACACAGCTACAAGAATTCGAATTTATTTTCAGGAAGAAAATGCCGAAAAAGTAATCCGAGCCTTGGGAATCACTTTGCTTCTAGGTTTGCTTTTCACCGGCCTACAGATCACTGGTTGGAAGGAATTACAATCCATGGGCATAGATTTTCAAGGAATTCCTAGTGGGAGCTTTTTATATGTGCTATCGGGAATTCACATTTTTCACTTGTTGGGCGCTATGATTTTCGCTTTAATTCTATGGGCTCAACTCCGAAATCGGAAAAATGATGAGGTGAAGCGTCTCATTCTTTTCACCAATCCTTTCGAAAAAATGCGTCTTCGGCTTTTTACCGTTTACTGGCAATTTATGGACGGGATTTGGCTGATTTTATTTCTCTTATTCGCTGTTAGCCTATGAATCTCATCATTGAAACTCCCGTCAAACAAGACTATTTGAAAGTCAAAGAAGGCTTTGACGAAAAGCTATTCACCCGCCTGAGTCCCCCATTTCCACCAGTCAAATTGATCAAATTTGACGGTTCCAAAAAAGGGGATGTGGTTTCATTAGAACTGAATTTTTTACTCTTCAAGCAGAAGTGGACCAGCTTAATTACAGAAGATCAAACGAATGAAAAGGAATTCTTTTTCGTGGATGAGGGCACAGAATTACCTTTTTTCCTAAAAAAATGGACGCATAAACACCGAATCATCAAAAAAGGGAATCAAAGCATCATACGGGATGAGATCGAATACGAAGCTCCGTTTAAGATTATGACTTGGCTACTCTATCCGGCACTTTGGGGACAGTTTATGTATCGAAAACCGATCTATAAAAATATCTTTGCCTAGAGTTCGATGGCATTCAGGTTTTGACAGTTTTCAATCTGGCAATCGCCATACAGCACCAAAGAGTGTGAAGTGATACCTGATTGAAATTCCTTGCCGATGATCTCCTTAATCTCGTTGATCTTGGGGTCAGAAAATTCCCTGATTTTACGGCATTGATTGCACACATGATGATCATGATGCTTGTAAGTAAGTGCTTGTTCGTAGAGCGCTACCTTATCTTTAAACTGATGCTTAACAGCCAACCCGCTTTCGACAAGAAGATCCAAAGTATTATAAATAGTGGCTCGGCTAATGGTATAGCCCTTATTTCGCATTTTCAGGAAAAGTCCCTCCACATCGATATGCTCATCCTCGGGAAGGAGGTATAGCTCATCAATTACAGAAAATCGCTCCGGAGTCTTTCTGCTTCCCTGCTTACTCAAGAAATTTTCAAATATCTTCTTAGCTTTTTCTATCAGCGCTGTATCTGCCATCTTTTGGTAGGATCTAAAAATTAAAGATGCGGGTTTAGGTTTTTTTTGACAAATGTCTACTTGCGCTTTGACTTAATTTGGGTTCAGTCTAATTAAGGATTGAAAAGCCGAACAAAGCACGGGGGATTATTCGTTATTAGGTTGAAACCGATTAAAATTAAAATACTAACTTATAAAACCACCCGACCCAAGATAAATGAAAAGATTTCTCTTTCTGTTCATTTTGATTTATTCCATTGCCTGGGAAGCGCAGTCGCAGATTCCTGGTTTTTTCATGAAAGAGGACAAAAGACGGGTGATTTTACCTTTTTACGCTTCCAATAGCCTGATCATCGTACCCGTCTCCATCAATGGGGCCTATCCCGTGAATTTCCTCATTGACACAGGGGTACGGTCCAATATTTTGTTCAGTAAAGACCTTGGAGATGCGATGGGACTGAAATACACGCGGCGACTGAATCTGATGGGCGCAGATGGGTCCGAGCAAATAATGGCCCAGGTCTCCCCAGTCAATTATTTGGATTTGGGGCCCATCGAAGGAATAGCACAAAGTCTATTGGTGTTGGAAGAGGATTTTTTGGAATTGGAATCCGTGGTGGGGGTACCGATTTATGGGATTATTGGCTATGAATTTTTCAAATTCAATCCCGTCAAAATAAACTACGACGATGAGCGGATTGAATTTTTTCGAGAAGGAGCAATGAAATGGCGTCCGCCTTTTTACACCAAAAAAGAGCTAAGTATCCAATCCAGCAAGCCATACATCAGTGCCAAGGTCAAGCAGCGAAATGGAGAGGTCCTTGATGCCAAACTGCTGATCGATACCGGTGCAAATCATGGCCTTTTACTCAATCAGGAGACATCGGAAAAAATCGAGATTCCAGATCTCAATCTAGAAACGGAGCTGGGACAAAGCCTGGGAGGTACACTCTATGGAAATATCGCACGAGTAGATTGGGTAAAGATCAACCATCTTACTCAGCGTGATGTCATGACTTCATATCCTGAAGAAACGGCCTTCAGCTACATCATTCAGGAATCCGGAAGATTGGGAAGTCTGGGCTCAGAAATCCTTGGGAGAATGCGAATCATTTTAGACTATCCTAGAGAGCGGGCATTATTCAAGAAAGGGGACACATTTTATGTACCCTACGAATACGACATGAGCGGACTGACTGTCAAGAAAGTGCCTACGGACAAAAAGCGCTTCTACATCGGTACGGTAAGAAAAGGCTCTCCGGCTGAGGAAGCGGGGATTTTACCTTTCGATGAAGTGCTGAGCATCAATAAAATCCCTGTGATCATCTGGGAACTTGCAGAAGTCGTGAAGCTTCTTCGCGAGGAAGAGGGAAAGGTGATTGAATTTGAAGTGAGGAGATATTTCGACGATACGCTAACCAATTATGAAGATTTCACGTATCGCATTGAGCTTAGAAAACAAATTTAAGTGATTTTCGAAGGTGAAAATTTTGGTTACTTTTGGAAATAAAACCTAGCAATTTCAAAACTTAATGATACTATGAAATCGAGCATGTCGAAAGCGGCACACGCTGGGATGATTGTAAGGCACGCGAGATTCCATGTGGCAACTGAAAAACAAATTATAAACACATGAAAAAACTATTAATCCCGATTGCGATTCTGGGTGTTTTGGGAATTTTTATCTATACCAAAGCAGTCGGAACCTATAACAGTTTCGTGACTACTGAAGAACAAGTCAACGGACAATGGGCTGAAGTAGAAACCCAATACCAGCGACGTGCTGACCTGATTCCAAACTTGGTCAATACGGTCAAAGGTTATGCAGACTTTGAGCAAGAAACCCTAACGGGTGTCATTGAGGCACGCGCCAAAGCAACTTCCATCAATGTGGATGCAAATAATCTAAGCCCTGAAAATCTTCAGCAATTTCAACAAGCTCAAGATCAACTTTCCGGTGCTCTCAGCCGACTTTTGGTGACTGTGGAGCGCTATCCAGATCTGAAAGCCAACCAAAACTTCCTAGAGCTACAGGCGCAATTGGAAGGTACTGAAAACCGGATCGCTGTAGCCCGAAGAAACTTCAACCAAGAGGTGGTTGCCTACAATCAAAACTTGCGGGTATTCCCCAACAATATCTTTGCGGGCTGGTACGGATTTGAGACCAAAGGGACTTTCCAGGCTTCCGAAGGAGCTGAAAATGCACCTAGCGTCCAATTTTAAGATTTAGGAATGCCAGAAAAACTCTTTTCAGCAGAAGATCGCAAAACTATCATAGCGGCCATCCAAGAGGCAGAAAACAACACCTCCGGTGAAATACAGGTCCATATTGAAAACCATTGCCGAATAGATGTCCTAGATCGGGCAGCGGAGGTATTTGAGACTTTGAAAATGCACCAAACCAAAGAGCGGAATGGGGTGCTTTTCTACTTGGCTGTATTGGATCATAAATTTGCCATTCTTGGTGATGGTGGAATCAATGCTGTTGTCCCTGATGACTTTTGGGAAAAGATCAAAGACCACATGGCTGCACTCTTTCGAGAGCAAAAATTTACCCAAGGACTGATCGACGGCATATTGATGGCCGGAAAAGAACTGGCTGCACACTTCCCCCACCAAGGGGATGATGACGAAAACGAACTACCGGATGAAATTTCTTTTGGCTCCTAAGAGCCTCCCCATATTTATTTTATTTCTTCTCATTCCAGGCTTTTTGATCGGGCAGGATTTCCCTCCTGCTCCCAATCCTCCTCGTTTGGTCAATGATTTTACACAAACACTCAGCAGCGCTGAAGTAGCGCAGTTGGAGCGTAAACTAGTCGCTTACAACGACAGCACCTCATCTCAGATTGCCATAGTCATGATCCGCTCTGTGGGTCCTTACGATATTTCCGATTATGCTTTTCAACTTGGCGATCAATGGGGAATCGGAGGAGCTGAAAATGACAACGGACTGTTGATTTTGGCGGCGATGGATGACCGGAAAGTCTTTATCGCTACCGGATATGGGCTTGAAGGGGCAGTTCCTGATGCCTTGGCAAAACGGATCGTCAGCAACCTGATTATCCCTAACTTCAAGATGGAGAACTACTTTGCCGGGCTGGATCAGGCCACGGATATGATCTTCAAATTGGCTTCCGGAGAATACGAGGCAGAGCAAGTGATGGATAACGGCAATGAAGGAGGAGGAATATTCGTTCTGCTTTTCTTTATCATCATTTTTGTAATCATCCCATTGATCCGAAACCGTCGCGACAATGACAATCACATGGGCGGACGTGGTGGAGGCGTAGACCTCTGGACGACCATCATGCTGGCCAATCTGCTAAAAGGCAGCGGAGACGGAAAATTCGGTGACTTCTCTAAAGGAGGAGGAGGATTTGGCGGCTTCGGTGGTGGCGGAGGCGGAGGCTTCGGCGGATTTGGCGGAGGAAGCTTTGGTGGCGGCGGTGCCGGTGGAAGTTGGTGAGGTGAGTAGGGAGTAGGGAGTTGGAAGAGGGAAGAAGGAAGGGGGAAGTTGGAAGAGGGAAGTGGAAAGGTTGAGGGGATGATTGGAAAATTGAAAAATTGAAAAATTGGAAAATTGGCGCTATCGATAGGAGAAATGCTTTGGTTTTAGGTTGGAAGGTTGAAAGGTAATTGAGTACAAAGCTCTATTTTCCACTTCAAGATTTACTTTGCTGCCCGTATTTCGTATTCCGTATCTCGAAAATCTTTGGCCTATCTTCATCATTCGATATTCAGCGTTCATCATTCGATATTTAAAAAATATTAACTCAGAGCCCTCGCAAAGACGGTCACTTCATAAATCAGGTGGAAAGGTTGAGGGGATGATTGGAAAATTAAAAAATTGGAAAATTGGCGCTATCGATAGGAGAAATGCTTTGGTTTTAGGTTGGAAGGTTGAAAGGTGATTGAGTACAAAACTCTATTTTCCACTTCAAAATTTACTCTGCTGCCCGTATTTCGTATTGCGTACTTCTTAAAGCTCTTTCGCTCGTATTTCGTACTTCATAACTCATATTTCATAAATAGATAAATCTAAAATCCTTATGGCAAATCGAATCATCTTCACGGCTGAGGCGCCCGCTCCCATTGGTCCTTATTCACAGGCAGTTTTGGCAGGGAATACACTTTACGTCTCTGGCCAAATTCCCTTGGATGCTGAAAACGGCGAACTGATCAATGAAAATATTACCGAGGAAACTCACGCCGTCATGAAAAACCTAGAGGCTGTACTCCGGGCGGCAGGCTTTGGCTTTTCAGATGTAGTGAAGTGCAGCATTTTTATCAAATCCATGGATGATTTCGCTACAATCAATGATGCCTACGGACAATACTTCAAAACCAATCCACCCGCGCGGGAAACGGTAGAAGTCAGCAAACTGCCGAAAAATGTCAACGTAGAAATTTCCTGTATTGCGGTAAAGCACTGAATTTGTTAACCCTTGGCAATCGCTCTTCCCATTCCCCAAAAAATCAATTTGTGGATGGGAAGAACGATGTACCAGTATACTTTCCCCCATTTATTTTTTGGTAAAAAAGTAATCGTTTGCCGCAGTTGATCGGCATCTAGACTCCATTCGAGCAAGACTTTTCCCGGCAATTTCATTTCTGCCTCGAGCAGCAATCTTCCACTTTTCTCATCGACTTCCCGTACTCGCCAAAAGTCCAAGGGATCTCCAACCTCCAGTCTGTTTGGGTGAGGCCTGCCTTTACGAAAGCCCACTCCTCCAAACATCCCATCGATCAGCCCACGAAACTTCCAAAGCCCAGTCAAAAAATACCAGCCGGATTCCCCTCCGATCCGCCAAAGCTTGGCTTGAACTGCTTCCCGAGAGGCTTGGAACGGAAAGTGCATCACTTCTTGTATTTTATTACCACTGTCCATTTTGACGGAATTTTGAAGAGAACCCTTAATTTTATAACCTAAGTTCTATCTGATAGTTAAGAAAGTATGAACCTCATTCCCTTTTTCAGCGAAACGCTTGTCAGTTCCTACTCCAAGGATGAGGTGATGGAGCATATTTCGAAAAAGACTTTGGAGGTCAATTTTTTGGACAAGAGCAATTACCTAAAACCAAAGCACATCGCTTTCAATGGAATCGTGGGGAAAAACACCTTCCGCATCTCCAAGGTAATTCAACGAAGCAATACTTTCCTTCCGCTCATTCTTGGAGAGGTCGAAGATACACCTCGTGGATCCATCCTCTTTCTTCGATACAAGCTATTCCCAGGAGCCCTCTTTTTTGTCCTGTTTTGGAGCTTCATTCTGATTGGATTTTCAGCCTATTATTTTGGACTGGAGACCAACGTCCTGAATGGAAGCATTTGTTTGGGGCTGGCGGGTTTGAATTATGCTTTGGCTTTATTTTTCTTTCACCGGCAGGTAAGAAACTCGCGTGAAGATTTTCACGAATTAATCAACCTGCAAATCAAGGATTAAATCCACAAGCGGTAGGGAAAAAGCCCATTAGCGATTAATTTAGCAGCGTAAAATTCACAACACAATAAACCATAGATCATGAGCATCCGAATCGAGAAAGATACCATGGGCCCGGTAGAGGTTCCTGCAGATAAGTACTGGGGAGCGCAGACCCAACGGTCCATCAATAACTTCAAAATCGGCGGGGAGAAAAACCGCATGCCAATTGAAATTATCCGTGCTTTTGCCATCCTAAAAAAGGCTGCAGCCCAAACCAATGCTGAACTAGGTGTGTTGGCGCAGGATCGAGCAGATGCTATTTCTCAGGTATGTGATGAAATATTGGAAGGAAAACTCGATGATCAATTCCCGCTAGTCGTTTGGCAAACCGGATCGGGCACCCAATCCAACATGAACTCGAATGAGGTGATCGCCTACCGTGCACATGTACTGCTCGGCGGTTCGCTGGAGGATGAAAAGAAAAAAATCCATCCAAACGACGATGTAAACAAGTCGCAGTCATCCAATGATACCTATCCAACGGCCATGCACATCGCTGCTTACAAGATGGTCGTGGAAACCACCATTCCAGGGGTACAAAAGCTTCGCGATACCCTGGATGCAAAAGCCAAGGCATTTAAGGATGTGGTAAAAATCGGTCGTACCCACTTCATGGATGCTACTCCACTTACATTGGGACAGGAGTTCAGCGGATATGTAGCCCAATTGGATCATGGATTGCGAGCTTTGAAAAATACGCTAAGCCATCTTTCTGAATTGGCATTGGGAGGAACTGCCGTAGGAACAGGACTGAATACGCCGAAAGGCTATGCAGAACTAGTTGCGAAGAAAATCGCTGAATTCTCCGGTCAGCCTTTTGTAACTGCTCCAAACAAATTTGAGGCTTTGGCCGCCCATGATGGTATGGTCGAAGCACATGGAGCACTTAAGCAATTGGCGGTATCCCTGATGAAAATCGCTAATGACATTCGTATGCTTTCCTCCGGCCCTAGATCAGGAATCGGTGAAATTTTGATTCCGGAAAATGAGCCTGGATCTTCCATCATGCCAGGAAAAGTCAACCCAACGCAGGTAGAAGCGCTGACTATGGTGGCCGCTCAGGTAATGGGCAACGACGTAGCCATCTCCATCGGTGGATCCAATGGTCATTTCGAACTCAATGTATTCAAGCCAATGATCGCAGCTAATTTCCTTCAGTCAGCACGATTGATCGGAGATGCCTGCGTTTCCTTCAATGATAATTGTGCTATCGGAATCGAACCAAATACTCCGATGATTCAGCGTCACTTGGAAAATTCCTTGATGCTCGTAACCGCTTTGAATCCTCATATCGGCTATGAAAATGCCGCAGCCATTGCTAAAAAAGCCCACAAAGAAGGTACTAGCCTACGGGAAGCGGCTATTGCTTTAGGACTATTGACTTCCGAGCAGTTTGACGAGTGGGTGAAGCCTGAGGATATGATTGGTAGTTTGAAGTAGAAGGAAGTGGGAAGCGTGAAGTAGGAAGTGGAGAAGGGAAACCGTCATTCAAAACTTCGCTTGAAACTCCTAAATCCCCAATGAAGAGGAGTCCAATAAAGCCTTTCCATGACTGGAAGGGCTTTTTTCGTTCTCATTCCTCCAATCTACGCAGGGTCATCAACCTAAAATCAATAGCCTGATTTCCGGGAATTTGGGTGGCTTCCAGCGTAAGTGTTCCTTTGCCTTTTTCCAAATCAATGGTCCCAAGAGTGAATGGCCGGAAATCTTTCACATACGACTCTCCTCTGGGTACTCGGTCATATTCCATTCCTTCCAATGGCGGATCGTGAGGCAAATCCACAGGCACACTTAGGGATGCATTTCCCAAACTTAAGCGCATCATGGGAGCCATATTTTCTTCAGCACAGGTATAGTAGATTTCCACCTCATATTTTCCTGCTTCCAACACCTCCACTTTCCAGGTGATTTTATCCTCAGTACTAGTCCAGTTGGTAAAAAATGAGTCATTGGGCCATCGATTGGATCGTTGGATATTGCCATGAGCTTGCCCATCACGGGCCGGAATTTGAGTGTTGGCAAAATCGGGATGTCCGACCGTAAAAGTACGGGTATCATTCTCCGGCAGCTCCACCAAGACCGAAGCGATCCAGTCTTTCTTTTTGGCGAGTAACTTATCCTTGATGGCCTCATAGGCTTCCGACACATCCACCTGCTGCCCGGGATCACTGGGAATATGATAGAGTCGATCTTCATGATCGAGGCGAAAGTCCTGACTCCGCACACTGGTTTGATTTCCCCAATGACTGACTAATAGCCTTTCGGGCCATTCTCCTTCTTCCTTCAGCAATAATGGTTTTAAGTTTTTCCCGTCTAGGGCTTTATTGGTTTCAAGCGGAATGCCTGCCAAATCAGCCAAGGTAGGTAAGAGATCTGGAGTAAAGGCAATCTGGGGAATAATGGTCCCTGCTTCGATTTGTCCTTTCCATTGGATGGCAAGCGGCGACCGTACCCCTCCCTCATCAGTGGACCCTTTCCTTCCACGCATCCCGCCATTCCAGCGCCAACCATTGGGTCCATTATCAGATAGGTAGAGGACAATGGTATTTTCCAGCATGCCTAAGTCCTCCAATTTTGTCATAAGCCTTCCCACATTCCAGTCAATATTCTCACACATCGCATAGGCAGCACGAGTAAAATCCATATCCTGCATTTCGGGATCTTGATACATACTATCGAGTGCCTTATTTTCATATTTACTCCACCATTCATCTGGGACTTGCATGGGGCTGTGAGGGGTATTGTAGGGCAGGTAAAGGAAAAAAGGTTGATCCTTATTGGCTTCGATAAATGACAGGCCCTTTTCTGTCAAATCATCCACCAAAAAGCCTTCTCCTTCTACAATTTCATTATTTCTTTCCAGCATGGGGCTGAAATAATCCCCCCAATGACCCGAGCAAAAACCGTAAAAATCATCAAAACCCCTAGCGTTGGGATGGTAGGGTGGCTGCATCCCATTGTGCCATTTGCCATAAGCTGCCGTCCGATACCCCGCTTGCTTGAAAACTTCAGCAATCGTAGTCTCATCCAGATCCAACCGCTCTCCACCTGAAGAAGTAGAGTAAACGCCTCCACGTACGGCATACCTGCCCGTAAGCAACTCTGCCCGGGTGGGCGAACAAACCGGGCTTACAAAAAACCGATCAAATCTCGCCCCATTACTTGTCAAGTGATCGATATTTGGGGTGTTGAGATCAGGGTTTCCATTGATCCCAAGATCCCCCCAGCCTTGGTCATCTGTCATTATCAGGATGATATTGGGCTTGGATCTTCCTTCGCTTTGATCAATCTCATCTGATTTACAAGATGCCAGGATCAGCGTAAAAAAAAGGACCGGAAATACTAATCTAAACCTCATTTCAATTTGTGATTATTCGACAAAAGCAAAAAGAGCCTTTCCGTTTTGGGAAAGGCCCTTCAACTAATTTCCTACAGTAGGTTTATTGTCCTTGTCCTAATGAATAGCCTCTGACGCCATCAAAAAGGTAAAGGTTTTCTGTTTTGATAGTATCTACCCCAACTTCCTCCGCTTTGGAGAGGACTTCCAAAATATCCTTTTTGGATGGAGTAGCACCTTCGACAGCACTGTATCGGCATCGCCAGTGATCGGTACAGAAAGTTTCCTCGAATCCCTGAGGCCATACCTTCACACCTCGGTTGGTGATCATGGATAGCTTCAAATTATCATTGTTCATTTTCTGTAGCTCCTCAGCAATTTTCTTTGGATCTGTACCTTCCCAATGCACAAAAACATCCACCCCAACCAGTTCCTTTTTGGCTCGTGGCGCTCTGACGTGACGGGGAATATTGATCAAACCGCTATTCTTCAATTCAACTTTCTTCAGGGTTTTGGGCACTTGGCCAAGATTGGCAATGACTGCCTCAGCAAACTCTTTGGTTCCCACCTTTTGAGTGCTGACACCCTCCTTGAAGATATCATAGGTATGAATCCCATCTTCCATGGTCTTCAACCAGGCATTTTGCACCTTCTCGGCAATCTCAGACTGACCGATATGCTGCAGCATCAAAATAGCTCCCTGCAAAAGACCGGATGGATTGGCTAGGTTTTGACCAGCTCTACGAGGGGCTGAACCGTGGATCGCTTCAAACATCGCATGATCATGACCGATATTGGAGGAACCTGCCAAACCCACCGAACCGGTAATCTGTGCTGCTACATCTGAAAGTACGTCCCCATATAGATTCGGCATCACGATCACATCAAAAGCCTCCGGCGTATCAGCCATTTTAGCTGCCCCGATATCAATGATCCAGTGCTCGTTTTCTATCTCAGGATACTTCGCAGCGATCTCGTCAAATACTTTGTGAAACAAACCATCGGTCTGCTTCATGATATTATCTTTGGTAAAGCAGGTGACCTTCTTGCGACCGTATTTTCGGGCATATTCAAAGGCATAAGTGACAATTTTTTCACAACCTGGACGGCTGATAAGCTTCAGACACTGCACCACCTCATCGGTCTGCTGATGCTCGATTCCAGCATAGAGATCCTCCTCATTTTCACGGATGATCACCAAATCCATATTTGGGTGCTTGGTGGAGATAAATGGGTGTAAACTCTTACAAGGTCTCACATTTGCAAAAAGTCCGAGCGTCTTTCGGGTAGTAACATTCAAACTCTTATAACCGCCTCCCTGAGGGGTGGTGATTGGCGCTTTCAGAAAAATCTTATTTCTACGAATAGTTTCCCAGGCCTCATCCGAGATACCTGCGGTATTTCCGGCTAGGTAAACCTTTTCCCCTACCTCAATTTCATCAATTTCAAGTTGGGCACCCGCTGCTTTGATAATCATCAGCGTGGCATCCATGATCTCAGGTCCAATACCATCGCCCTTGGCTACAGTTATTCTTGTCATAAGTCTTTGTTTTTTGTTACCAGCTATAAATTAGAAAATCAATATACTTGAAAATCTGCGATTTATTAAGTCCAATGGTCAAATTGTAAGGTGGGCAGATTTAAAATCCTAGGGAGATGGAAATACAATTGAAATATAGCTCGCAAGCTCATTGAAAAAGAAATACGGTGGAAATATAGCTCGCAAGCGAGCTGAAATAAATTGAAATATCCCAATTGAAAGGTAGACTCGTAAATCTTTTAGGTATAAAAAGTCAGGAGACTGCATTGATTGAAGCACAAGCCTACCACAGTTAGGTAAATCTACCAGAGGTAGGTAAATCATGAGACTTGCGCTGGTGGTGAGGGAGACCTTACGCCAAGAGAGGAGATATTATCCGATAGAAAGCGCTGAAAGTGCGAAATGTATCAGCCCAGTATGAGCGAAGAGGAACGATGAGCGAAATGCTGGGCAAAAAGATATACATAAACCAGTGCTGGCCCTTTTTCTTTGATTTGGAAACGGAAATAAGATGCCAGCAAGACGGAGACGATATAAAAAAGAAATACAGTGGAAATATAGCTCGCAAGCGAGCTGAATTAAATTGAAATATTTTCCCATTTAAACGCATAGAATGCCAATTGCCGTAGGCCTGCCTGATCGGACAGACAGGCATGACCGATCTTCCAAAAAATAGGCAGATTTCAAATGTCGCCTTCGAGAAAGCAGCAAAACCGAAATTTCTGGATTGAAAATCCAACGATATTGGATTCGAGATTGCAAATCTCGAATAGCGTCGACTTGCGCCAATCTAAATCTCGAATAGCGGCCTGATGGTGGCATAAAGTATTTTTCTATCATTTCAGACCAATTATTCATCTTTGAACCTTTATTTTGTACCAGGCATTTGATCAAGAGCCGGCAAAACTTTAGATGTCTTGCCTGAGCCTCAAAAGACCATGCATAAACCTGTAAAATGGAGATCCAATTCATCAATAGAGCCACCAAGGAACTGGTAACCGAAAGGCCACCCGGGGAGGACCTTCTGCGATTTCTTTATGGAAATCCCGTGGGGGAAGCGCTCGTCCTGCCCATTGCCAAGCGGAAGTTTATCTCGGACTGGTACGGTAAAAAAATGGACAGCCCCAGCTCGGTAAGCCGGATCGAACCTTTTGTTCGCTCGCTGAATATCGACATGAGCGAGTCCGAAAAGCAGATTGATGAATTCACCTCCTTCAATGATTTTTTCTACCGCAAACTCAAACCCGGTGCTCGCAAAATAGAAGAAGGGCTGGTTTCTCCAGGAGATGGAAAGCTTCTGGTTTTCGAAAAGGCATCCGAAGTGAATTCCTTTTTTGTCAAGGGAGAACGATTTACTCTAGAGCAGTTTTTGGAGGATGAAAAGTTGGCCGAGGAATACCAAGATGCGGCTATGGCCATTTTGCGCTTAGCACCAAATGATTACCATCGCTATCATTTTCCTTACCCAGGCATCCCTTCTCCTTGTCATGAAATCGGAAGGGATTATTACTCCGTCTCTCCGATCAGTTTGGAGAAAAAGTTTACCAAGGTATTCACCAAGAATAAACGGGAAATCTGCCGATTAAAAACTGCAGGAAAAGGCGAGATGCTGATCATCCCGGTAGGAGCGACTATGGTCGGGAGTTTAAACTCCACTTTTACGCCTGACTCACCCGTGCAAAAAGGCGAGGAAATGGGTTATTTCGCTTTTGGAGGTTCGACGATTGTGCTGCTTTTTGATTCAGGGAAGTTTACCTTCGATCAAGACCTGATCGAAAACACCCGAAATCATTTCGAAACCGCTGTCAGAATGGGTGAAAAAATCGCCAGTGAATAAATATTGGAAATACAGTGGAAATGTAGCCCGCAAGCGTATTGAAAAAGAAATACGGTAGAAATATGGCCCGCAGGCGGGCTGAAAGAAATAAATTGAAATATATTTCCTGAAAACACACAAAGTCGAGTCTACTTATCGAAAGAAATATCCCAGCCAGTAAGAGAAAACGAAACAAGCTGAGAAATACGGTAGAAATATAGCCCGCAGGCGGGCTGAAATAAATTGAAATATATTTCCTGAAAACACACAAAGTCGAGTCTACTTATCGAAAAAAATATCCCAGCCAGTAAGAGAAAACAAAACAAGCTGAGAAATACGGTAGAAATATAGCTCGCAAGCGAGCTGAAATAAATTGAAATATCCCAATTGAAAGGTAGACTCCTAACTTTTTTAGGTATAAAAAGTCAGTAGACTGCATTGATTGAAGCACAAGCCTACCAGAGGTAGGTAAACCTACCACAGTTAGGTAAATCTCCCAGAGGTAGGTAAATCATGAGACTTGCGCTAGTGGTGAGGGAGACCTTACGCCAAGAGAGGAGATATTATCCGATAGAAAGCGCTGAAAGTGCGAAATGTATCAGCCCAGTATGAGCGAAGAGGAACGATGAGCGAAATGCTGGGCAAAAAGATATACATAAACCAGCGCTGGCCCTTTTTCTTTGATTTGGAAACGGAAATAAGATGCCAGCAAGACGGAGACGAATTAAAAAAGAAATACGATGGAAATATAGCTCGCAAGCGAGCTGAAATAGAATGAAATATTTTCCCAATTAGACACATAGAATGCCAATTGCCGTAGGCCTGCCTGATCACACAGACAGGCATGACCGATCTTCCAAAAAATAGGCAGATTTCAAATGTCGCCTTCGAGAATGCAGCACAACCGAAATTCCCGGATTGAAAATCCTACGATATTGGATTCGAGATTACAAAACTCGAATAGCGCATCCTTTATAAATCCCTCAATTTTTCAAGATTCCTCTTAAAATCTCCCAATTTCCACCCCAAAAAATCAAAAATTACCCTGTTTATGGTATAGATTCTTAGTTTGAAATGCTTTTCTTTGAGAAGAGCGAAGGGGAGGGTTTTTCAAAGCTATCAGAATGGGATGGACCAGAAATTCCATTTTGGTAGCTAGAAGGTAAAAATATGTTTGTAGGCAAAAAGAAAAGAGCTCTCGAATGAGAGCTCTTGTAAATCTTAAACTTGATTACGTTCTCCGAAGAGAAGAGGCTTGATCAAGCATTACATTACAAAGATAACTTTTAATTTTTTAAAACAAAAGAGTGAGATACTCAAAGCTTGAATATTATCTATCACAACCAAGGCTCCAACGGTTCCTTCTTGCAACTGGAAATTCAAGGATAAAAGGACAAAAGTTGTACCGAGTAAATCTGCGAGTATCACAGGCTTTTTACCCGATACTTAATCTTTTTGAAATCTTTCTTAGAAACTCAGTTAATTATCACGTTTCAAATCATTTTTCCAATCCTAATTGGATTATTTCAGAGAAGACAGGATTTATGAGTAACGCTAGCTTAGCTCCTTCCCAATTCTTTTTGAAGAAGAGTATTCAGAAGGCAGAAAGGGCCATTAGAAGAAAGGGAAGTGTGGTGACTTCAGGAAAAGTAATTGCTGAACAGTCCTTTGGTTTTTGGACTAGTCTTCTTGACACCCATCACTTTAAACTAATTGGTGGATCACCTTTACAGGCCTTTCCACTGAAACCTGCCCACGCAAACAGAAGGGTGATAAATAAAAAGCTGAATAAAATCCGAGAATTTCGAAACAGAATCTATCATAATGAACCCATTTGTTTCAATGCCCATCGTGTTGACTTTTCAAACGCACACGACATTATAAATGAGATTTATGAATTACTTAGTTGGATTGATGATGACCTTACCGGATACATCGAATATTTTAATGGCATTCATTCAAAAATAGATTCTGCGAAAAGGCTTTAATTAAAAAGCTTTGCTCAAAAACTAGGGAGGTTAGACCTCTCCTTTGTCCTGCGTCTCCTGACACTGAACGTTTCCTCCGCTGTTCTGCGTCTCCAGACGCTGGACTTTCCCCTGTGAATACTGCATGGTTTAGCTTCAATCGTCCTTTATAAATCCCTCCATTTTCCAAGATTCCTCTTAAAACCTCCCAATTTTCTCCACAAAAAATCAAAAATTACCCTGTTTATGGTATAGATTCTTAGTTTGAAATGCTTTAATTGAGTATTGAAAAAAACAGAAATCAAATGAGTTACGATTATTCTGAGCTGCACGAAATAGACGAGTACACGGAATACACAAGAAGCTATGATACTAGGTATGTCGCAGAAATTAAACACTCTGGACTTGGAAGTTATCGTGTATTAAAAGATCTGGACGAATATATCCTGGCAAAAAAGGTCGAAGCCCAGTTTGTAAAATGGGATGAACAATGGCACAAAATCATTCTTCGCAATAAGGCACAAGAAGAAAAAGAGAATAATCAAAATCTAGCTGATGAAAGAACTAGAGAAGCTGAAGAACAACAAGAAGCAATCTCCAACATCTTGCTTGATACTCTAGAAATTGACGATACAGTAAACTGGGAAGTCCTAAAAGACTATAGAGAGTACAAGACTCCTAACCCTATGCGAGATTTATCCAAAGAACTTAGAAAGGTTAAATACCCTTCAGAACCTATTTTTCGCCAAAAAGCGGATATGCCTCGGCGTGAAAACTTTGGACCTTACCTATCATTCTTAGACAAATTAATTCCAGCCTTAAAGAAGAAAAAGGAAGAAAGTGCAGCGAATT
>NZ_JAPEIB010000041.1:0-36523 GCF_028823735.1 Algoriphagus sp. NF | reverse complement strand
GACTCATTATTGCGGCTGTCTACCCATACGTGCAACATCACGAATAGTCATATAATAAATATTCTATCGAAAAATTTTATCCGCACGAAACCTAATTTGTCAATTTTTGAAAATTAGACATGGTTATTTCAGTATTTCAGTGAAAAACAGTGCCTTTCACAAAAAAAGGCGTCAATTTTTGAATAAATAGAAGTTCTAGAATATAAAATTTCCTAGGATTGGGTTTTTTGCTCAGATTCAAAAAAATCATCCATTTCCCGGATTTCCTCGAAGCTTGGATCGTAAAGCATCCATCGATAGAGCTCTTCATTGAGTGAAACTGCCCGCTTAAGTTGAATCAAGGCCACTTCCTTCTGACCGGCATTAATTGCTAGAAGCGCCAATCCATAGTATCCATACCCAAAGGATCTATCCTGGATCACCGATTCTTCAAATGCGATCGAGGCCTGAGCAAAATCACCAGCAAGAAAGAATGCCAGTCCTTTATTGAAAAGGTCTTTTGCATTATCAAAAGAATAATCAAATCGTAAGGTAGCAAGCTTGTAATCTCCACGGATAATATCCAAAGCTCCCCGAAGAGCTTCATTCCTTTTTAAGAAGTCTGCATTTTTCGTGAGAGTGGATGCCTCGGAAAGCAATCTGTAAGCCTCCCAGAAGTTTCCTCTCAAGGCTGATATTTGACCTTTATTATGTAGAGAGTACCCATTAGGCTCCAATCGAATAGCCTGGTTGAGAAGCCATTCTGCCTCAGTCCATAGATTCTCTTTGATATCCTCATCAAAAGTTCGCTGGGCTTCCCTCATTTTTATTACCGCTAGATTATTATAAGGTAATACCGAGCGAAAAAGCTCTGTCATTTTGGTATAAATTTCAGTCTTCTCGTTCATCCTGGCAGAAGACTCTGCTGCGGTAGCCCAATCCACAAAACTCAATTCACTGACTGATGAATTACCGTTCAGCTCTTTTTCCAAAATAGCCATCTTCTGCATGCCTATCCCCCTCCCGGGTTTGGCTCTGACTTCTATTTTGGCAGCTCTAAGTTTAGGGTACAACTCTCTCGATACTTGATCAAATCCCCTGACTCTTTTGAGGCTTTCCTGCTGAGTCAGGTAATCCTCTCCGTTCATTAAAATATCATACAACTGATCTTTGACCGATGTTGAAACTTGTTCATAATCCCTCAGCAGTAGTCTAAAGTCAAACCAATCGTTCCACCTGGCTTCTAAGTCTATCAGAGAGTCCCTCAAAATGATGTTCTTATTCAAAATCGCGGACTTTACTGCTTCCGCTCGTTCCATTCCTAGTCGGCTTGATTTGCCCTCTTGATTTTCCGGAGATTGAATCCCGGTAATTTTAATGGAAGTTATGTCAGGATTCGCTGTTACAAACTCACGCAACTGGCTTAGCTGAGCTTCATTCGCTCGAGTAGCCTCAAAATCAGAAGATCCTGGCCGAAACTGAATCAGGTATGTCACGGTCTGATCATTCCCTCGGTCCGCGACTCCTCCGGGAATAAAAAGTCCAACATCTTGAATCTCTTCACTGGGAGCAAACCGACCAACTTTCGCTAAAAAGGGAGTGGTAATGATTCCTTTAGCCAACACCCTTTTTTCAAATGGTTCGGACTGTTCTCTTTTCCCCTGAAAAAATGACAATTCTAGAAAACTCTCCTGCATCCAGGGCTCAAAAGCAAACCGATAGGATTCGCTGAAAGTATATTTCGAGAGGTTTTTTTCTAGGGGTATTTCTCCCAATTCTAAAATATTACCTGCAGCTTTCAGGGAAAGCGTCAACCTAGGATTTCGGGGCGTGACTACGGATTCTATCGGAATACTGCCTTCGAGTTGAAACCGTACTGAATCTCGAAAATATTCCAGTTTAGCCGGTCTTAGGTTTACTTCTTCGATAAAGCGATATTCTTGAGCAGAAGCTGACCATCCTAAGAAAAAAAAGAGGAGAAAGATGATTTTTTTACAGTTTTGAAACAATCGGGCAGGCATTTTGCTTTATAGTTCCTAAATAATTTTTTTATACATTCGAATACTAAATCAACACAAAAATGGAAAAATTAAAACTGTTTTTCGAAGAAAGAGCATTCGGAGTTTGCTCTCGATTGGGTGAAAAACTCAATTTTCCCATTGATAGTATCAGACTCTTCTTTATTTATTCATCCTTCGTCACTATGGGTTCACCGATCATTATCTACGTGTCGATGGCCATGATGATGAAGATTCGAAAGTACTTCAGAAAAATGAATAACCCGGTTCTTTTTGATTAAAGGTCAGAGAATTTCTTTTTTCCTCTGAAAAAGAAATCCAGAAAAACATACTTAGAAGGCCCCAGGAATGGGGCCTTTTTTATAGCACTTCTTTGGAGGAATTCTTTCCTCATTTTAAAAAATCCTGTGTACCCTTTCCAAACTGCATGAGCAGAATCCCTTTGACCTTTTAGCAAATAACCAAGAGCAGCAATTCCTTCTAAAATGGCCTTTTGCCCAAAAATCCACCAGAATCTTGTTCTGCTTTCATTTTTGTAAATCATGGCTAGGCTATTTCTGATATTCAATTCCAACTTTCGCGGACTACTTCTATCAAGGGTCGCCCCTCCCAAGTGATATACTGCTACTTTTCCAGTATAACCCATTCTAAAACCTTCCCGTCTCATACGCACACAAAGATCTATTTCTTCCATATGGGCAAAAAAGCGCTCATCAAAGCCCTGGAATTGATGAAATAGATCACTTTTGATCACAAAACAGGCTCCTGAGGTCCAGTCAACCTCCAAATCATCGTCATACTGACCTTGATCTATTTCTATCTCGTTCCAAATCCTACCTCTGCAGTACGGGTAAAAAAGATGGTCTAAAAAGCCTCCCCCTGCTCCGGCATAGTCGAAAAGCCTCTTGTCCTTCGCCGATAGAATTTTTGGTTGAGCAGTAGCAAACTGCCGATTCGTCTCTAAAAATTGGACTAAATCTTGATCCCAGCGGGAAGTAACTTCCACATCTGAATTGAGCAAAATATAATATTGATAGTCACCTTTCAGCTGCGCCAGGCCCTGATTGTATCCACCGGCGTACCCAAAGTTCTGACTAAGGCGAATTACCGAAATCTGAGGAAATTCCTGCTCAAGAATGGCAACCGACTCGTCCTGACTGGCATTGTCAATCACCCACAGATCAAAAGTAGAATACTCTACAACTCCAGGCAGGAATCGCTTGAGCATCTCAGCTCCATTGTAGTTGAGAATTACAATGGCGCAGTGGTTCATCGAAACATTCCTCCCAAGTCCATTCCAGGAATATTTGGCATCATTCCTTCTGTGGCCGATTTCATCTCTTCCTTGATTTTCCCTTCGATTTGCTCCATGGCAATGTTGGTAGCCGCTACGATCAAATCACTCAGCATCTCTTTGTCCTGAGGAGTAATCAATGATTCATCCATATCGATCTTGACCACTTTGCGATCTCCATTGACGGTCACCTTTACCATTCCTGCTCCAGCTTCTCCTTCGGCAGTCAAGTGTACCAATCGCCCCTGTACCTCTTTGACCTTGGCCTGTACTTCCTTGACCTTATTCATCATATTCATGAAATCAAACATAGCTCTTGTATTTTAATTCTTTTTTATTTCTAAAAACAGAATATTATTCTGTAAAAGTGATTTTTATACAACCTATAAGTAAATTTTCTGTAACCCTAGCCTAATTTTCTCTGTTTTTATTATTTGTAACCAAATTATCCATCATGAGAACAATAGAACAAATCGAAAAGGAGCAAGTCAGCATGATCAATTTTGCCAAGCAGGACGTTCTTTCTGACCCTCAAGCCATTAAATTAAGAATGGCAGACCTTCATCGTTCACAAACGCTCGGCAATCTACTTCAGACCAAGGTCCGATTGACTTTTCGATCCATCGACGAGCAAGTTTACGAAGTCCATACGACCGTTTGGGCTGTAGGTTCGGACTTTGTGGTTCTTAAAGGAGGAGTTACAATACCTATTCGCTCCATCCTTCGAGTGGAATGATTAGATCAATCGATTAATCGCATCCTCCACTTTCATGGATTCCTGCTCTCCGGTTTTAAGATTTTTGAAAGCGATGGTCTCGTTTTTTATTTCATCGTCACCACAAATCGCCACGAATGGTATTCCTTTTTTGCTTGCGTAGTCGAGCTGTTTCTTCATTTTGGTCAGATCCGGGTATACTTCTGCCCGGATTCCTTGAGTTCTGAACTTACTCAAAACTCCCAAGGCATATCCATAGGCCTTTCTATCGAAATGTGCCAATAATATCTGAGAACCTGTCAGCGTCTGATCCGGAAATAATCCCAATTCCTCCATGACATCATAAATCCGATCAACACCAAAGGAAAAGCCAACCCCTGACATGTTTGGCATTCCAAACACCCCTGTCAAATCATCGTAACGTCCACCTCCACTCACAGAACCGATCTGCACTCCGTGAGCCTTCACTTCGAAAATAGCTCCTGTGTAGTAGGATAGCCCTCTTGCCAGTAGAAAATCCAATACCAAATGCTCTTGATCTGTACCAAGATTATTTAGTAGCTGAAGCATCTCTTGAAGCTCTTTGATCCCTTGTAGTCCTATCTCACTCGCTTGAAGAAAGTCCTCCAAGAAGTTCAGTACTTCAGAGATACTCTCTGCATTACTTTCAAATAAGGGTGCAAGCTTTTGAATCGCAACCGAACCAAAACCTCTTTCTAATAACTCCTCCTCTACTTTCTCACGGCCAATTTTATCCAATTTATCAATCGCCACACATAGCGGTCCTTCTTTTCCAGCCTCACCGATGACCTCTGCAATTCCTGTCAGCACTTTTCGATTGTTGAGCTTAATGCTGTAGTCCTGAATTCCCAACTTTTCGAAGACACGCCGAATCATCAAAATAATCTCCGCTTCGCAAAGCAGACTGTCGGTTCCAATCACATCAGCATCGCACTGATAAAACTCTCTGTATCGTCCCTTCTGTGGCCTATCTGCTCTCCAAACAGGCTGAATCTGAAAGCGCTTGAACGGAAAAGTCAATTCATGCCGATTCATCACCACATACCGGGCAAAAGGAACGGTCAAGTCATACCTTAGCCCCTTTTCCGCCACTTTGGATAAGGTAGATGCTGCTCCCTCTTGAATATCTTGTGGAGTTACTTTTTTGAGAAAATCCCCGCTATTTAGAATTTTAAACAGCAACTGATCTCCTTCATCACCATATTTTCCTGTCAGGGTGCTGAGATTTTCCATCGCAGGAGTTTCCAATTGTTCGTAGCCAAAAAGTCGGAAGGTTGCCTTGATAGTATCCAAAATAAAATTTCGTTTGGCCATTTGAACCGGGCCAAAATCTCGCGTGCCTTTGGGCAAAGTTGGTTTCTGCATGGAACTCTTTGGTGATTGAAAAGCCAAATTTACCCAAAAAATTACGGAAACACCCGACGAATCAAGGAATTCCCAAATTATTTCCTTTAGGGTTTTAGGCTTTGAAGAAATGTTTTTCTACCTTTGCCGTCCGATTCGGATCTAACACATTAAAATATATTGTCATGGCAGTTACTACTCTTAAAAGAAAACTTCGAAGAAAAAGACAGAGTCAAAATACACGCGTCGCTCAAATCAAGCAGCTGACCGCGAAGCCTGTCATCAAAAACGTAGACGTGGAAGAATTGAAAAAGTCTTTCGACAAATAATAAAACTAAACCACATTTTAGAAGCGGCTTTTTGCCGCTTTTTTTTTGTCCGAACTACCTCCCTCGCCTTCCAAGTTCGACAACATTTAAGTTTTTTACCTTTCCATCTTCCAATTCAAAAAGCAGAAAAGTACGCATCTGATGAAATCCCTGCTGGCCAATTGCTCCTGGGTTCATATACAGGCAATTAAGCTTTTGATCAAACTCTACCTTACAAATGTGGGAATGCCCACAAATAAATACCTGAGGCATTTCGGCCTTGATCCTAGGTAGAACCCCTTTCGCGTAGCGTGGTGGTTTTCCCCCAATATGGGTCATGAGCACTTTTACACCTTCCACCTCAAAAGCATTCCACTCGGGATAGCGAGCCCGGCAGTCTTCATCATCGATATTTCCAAAAACCGCACGAATCTTTTTGCTTTTTGGTAATTGCTCCATCGCCTCTTGAACTCCAATATCTCCTGCGTGCCATATTTCATCGACACTTTCCAAGTATTGGAGTGTTTTGTGATCAATGTAACTGTGGGAATCAGAAATCAGCGCGATTTTAGTGGACATTTGTGGAGAAAGGAATTAAATTCTCCTCGAATATGTATGGAAAGTACCGCACTCAAAAATTCAACACCATGAAAATTTATCAAAAAACTCTTTTTATCGCCCTTTTATTCATGGGCAGCGTCTTTTACACACAGGCACAAACCGCCAAAGATTCAGCGAAAGTTGTCTCTGTAGAAAAGTTTGATAAACTTATAAGTAAGAAAAAAACGACGCTACTTGATATTCGGACACCAGAGGAAATGGCAGAAGGTCATATTCCAGGAGCTGGAAATGTGGATTTTCTTGCCGAGGATTTCAATGAAAAAATTCAAGAACTAGACAAATCCAAGACCTACTTACTCTACTGTCGAACAGGTAAGCGTACTGCCAAAGCCGGAGCTGCAATGAAAGCAGCTGGATTCAAAAAGGTCATCATGCTAGATGGCGGAATTACGGCATGGAAAGAAGAAAATAAACCAGTTAAAGAATGAGCATTCAATCTATCAATCCCTAAACAGGAAAACTTTTAAAGGAGTACGATTTATATGATGAAAAACAAATAGAAAAAGCCTTATCCCTTGGCCAAGAAACTTTTCAAGATTGGCGGAAAGAGGAATTCAAGAAACGAAAAGAATTAATGCTTGCTGCAGCCGCTGAGCTTCGGGAAAATCAGGAGGAATATGCGCTTTTGATCACCAGGGAGATGGGCAAAGTAATTCAGGAATCTAGAGCTGAAATCGAAAAGTGTGCATGGGTATGCGAGTATTATGCCGAGAAAGCCGAAGAATTTTTATCAGCTAGAGCTATTTCCTTGCCTGACGGAAAAAAGGCCAAGGTTTTATACCAGCCATTGGGAATAGTCTTAGCCGTTATGCCCTGGAATTTTCCGTTTTGGCAAGTTCTCAGATTCGCAGCCCCGACCCTGATGGCAGGAAACGTAGGAATCTTGAAACATGCATCCAATGTACCTCAATGTTCTTTAGCAATCCAGCGGGTTTTTGAAAATGCAGGCTTCCCAAAAGGAACTTTTCAGTCCCTTCTGATCGATTCTAAAGCTACTAATGAATTGATAGCAGACCCAAGAGTAAAAGCAGTCACGCTCACTGGTAGTGAAAAAGCAGGCGCGGCCGTAGCCTCAAATGCAGGCAAGCACATCAAAAAATCACTGCTTGAATTGGGGGGAAGTGATCCATTTATAGTGCTCGAAGATGCCGATGTGGAGAAAGCTGCCAAAACAGCCGTCAAAGCAAGAATGATCAATTTTGGGCAAAGCTGCATTGCCGCTAAGCGATTTATCGTTGTAGAGGAGGTTTTTGAATCTTTTTTGGAAGCTTTTACTGAAGAAATGAAAAAGCTCAAATCCGGAAACCCTGAAGACGATGATGCTGACTTTGCCTGCATGGCAAGGCCTGATTTGGCGAAGGAACTTTACGAGCAAGTCAAAAAAAGTGAAGAAGCCGGCGCGAAAATTATTTTGGGTGGCGGCAAGCCGGCTGAGGGCAAAGCAGCCTTTGAACCAACCATTCTGATCGACATCCCAAAAAACAGCCCCGCTTATTCTGAAGAGCTATTTGGGCCTGTGGCGACAATTTTCAGGGTAAAAAATGAAAAGGAAGCCATTGCACTTGCCAATGATTCTGAATTTGGCTTGGGAGGATCACTTTGGTCCCAAAACCTAAATCGTGCAGAGACTCTAGCCGCTCAGATTGAGACAGGAGCAGTCTTTATCAATTCCATGACTGCTTCCAATCCACACCTCCCTTTTGGAGGAGTCAAAAAGTCAGGATATGGGCGAGAATTAAGTCAGGAAGGCATTCGGGAGTTTGTAAATGCAAAAACCGTCTTCCTCGGCTGATTTAATGCCACAATAGCCTCAGCTATTTTTGCTTTTGAGGGATTCCTTCCTATTTTTACGAGCCATAATTTTGACCTAAAAAATGAGAGAAATACAGTTTCGAGAAGCCCTCAGAGAGGCCATGTCTGAAGAGATGAGACGTGATAAAAACGTCTTTTTGATGGGTGAGGAAGTAGCAGAATACAACGGAGCCTACAAAGTGTCTCAAGGAATGCTTGACGAGTTCGGTCCTGAGCGCGTTTATGATACTCCTATTTCTGAATTGGGATTTGCAGGTCTCGGTGTCGGAGCAGCCATGAATGGCCTTCGTCCGATCATCGAATTCATGACCTTCAACTTTTCTTTGGTAGCCATCGATCAGATTATCAACTCCGCTGCCAAGATGTATGCCATGTCAGGCGGAGCATACTCAGTGCCGATTGTCTTCCGAGGTCCTACCGGAAATGCCGGTCAGCTAGGTGCTACACACTCTTCCAACTTCGAAAACTGGTTTGCTAATACGCCGGGTCTGAAAGTAGTCGTACCTTCTAACCCTCATGATGCAAAAGGATTGCTCAAGTCCGCAATTCGGGACCCAGATCCGGTGATTTTCATGGAATCTGAATTGATGTACTCCGACAAAGGAGAAGTGCCTGAGTCAGAATACCTTCTTCCTATCGGAGTAGCAGATATCAAGCGAAAAGGAAAAGACGTGACTTTGATTTCTTTTGGTAAAATGATGAAAGTGGCTCTAGAAGCTGCAGAGCAAATGGCCAAAGAAGGGATTGATTGTGAGGTGATTGACCTACGAAGTGTCCGTCCGATCGATTACGCTACTTGCGTAGAGTCTCTCAAGAAAACAAACCGAGCAGTCGTAGTAGAGGAAGCCAATCCAGTAGCGGCTATTTCTTCTGAATTGACTTATCATTTCCAGCGATATGCTTTTGACTATTTGGATTCTCCGGTGATTCGAGTGAATTCAATGGACATCCCACTCAGCTATGCTCCTACCTACATCGATGCAACCATCCCAAATGTAGAGCGAACAGTAGCAGCCATCAAAAAAGTAACTTATAAGGATTAATCCTATTAAATTTTCAAGCACAAAAAAGCCCTGACCTAGCAGTCAGGGTTTTTTGTTACCCAATCTATCTATCTACAAAAAAGGGGCTGAGTCAATAATGAGCCAGCCCCAATTATCTTGAATCTGGATTTTATTTTAGCGGTTTTGGTTCATTTGTCCATTCATGCCGCCATCATCTCCTCCTTTAAGGTCATCATTGCTGACGGACTTCTTTTTCCTTCTGTCATTCATCGAAAGCTTTCCGATTCGGTAACTGAAGTTGATTTTGAAGTTCATATTTCGAAGGGCATTGGTGCTGTTTTGAATAATTGTAGGCGTGATCGTTTCGTTTCGAATAATGAATTCACGGGCTAAGAAGTTTTCAACTCCAAATCCAATACTTCCACGCTTCTCTTGGAACTGCTTATTGAAACTCAATCCATAAGCTGCGAATCCTCCGCTTGTTCCCTGCAACTGCACTCTTCTACCTCTGGCAAAGGTGAAAAGCTGTGCCTGCCAGTCTTTAGGCAGAGTATAGTTTGCGAACATCCGCCCACTGATGACCCATCCTTCATTTTTCGCAGCCGTCATTGGATCGGACAATCCATTGTCAAGCATGCTGTAGAAAAGGTCCATTCCGCCATTAAGTGAGAACTTATTATTGATATTCACATTGGCAAAAATGTTGGTACCTACTGCTTGCTCCTGACCGATATTTTCGAATGTGGTATAGATTACATCATTCTCCTGAAGTGTTTGAACTGCTTGAATCGAACCGGTGGTGTTCCGGTAGAATCCAGTGAAGTTCAACATAGTCCCTTTGATGAAAGTACTGTATCCCAACTCGAAATTATCGGTGAATTCAGGATCCAAAACTGGATTACCCTGAGTAATCTGCTGTGGATTGACCGCTTCGATGTTTGGATTCAAGAATCGCAAAGAAGGACGAGCCAATCTTCTATTGTAAGCTGCTTTGATCAAGTTGCCGTTCTTTAATTTTCGGCTGGCATTTAAGCTAGGAACCAAAGAACCATATGAAGGAATATCCACATCAAATTCATCAGAAAAATCTGCAGTAATCGTCGTGTACTCATAGCGCACACCAGGCTTTAAGGTGTAGTTTTTCAGGAAGTTAAAAGTGTATGAAATATACCCTGCCGTCACATTTTGATCATAGCTGAATTCGTTGCTTAGTGTCGGGTCAACCAATTCAATAAACTCACCATTGGCACCTTCTCCTCGGAAATACGCAAAGTCAGAAAAAGCTCTTCGTGTAATCGTCTTCGCACCATATTCCAAGATCTGCTCTCCGTTTTCACCCATTGGTGTCACAAAGTCTAGCTGCGCTGTAAATTCCTCGTTTCGGCTTGGGTTATCATTTTTCAGACGAGAGTCGATGGTTTGGAAGTCCTCTTCAAAAAGTGTGTTGATGAAGAAATTCTCCCGATTATCACGGCTATACAAAGTCAAGAGGCTGATTTCCTTTCCTTTTTTGTCAAAAGTTCTGGTGTAGTTCAAACTCACATCCAATGAATTTGACCGATCCTCAGAATTGGTTTCACGAAGCGCTGAGCTCAAAAGCGTTTGTCCGGAAAATCGCTGTGTCAGGAAATCATTTTGTACATTATCAGAATTTCTAAGACCAAAATTGGCAGAACCCGTAATGAAGTTGTATTTGTTGATTTCGTAATCAACCCCGAAATTATATCTACCAAACATGAAGTTTCGCTCGGTATCTGCAGACTGTGTAACTCTCGTCTGAGAACCATCTGGATTTAAGAGAAGCTGGGTGTTTTCAAAGCTTCCAAAAGTATTGTATCCTGCACGACCAAAGCCTCCGAGAGAAAAACCAAATTTTCCAATTCTAGCACCACCATTTAAGCCCAAATTCGATCCTCGAAGACCCACACCACTATTGATGCTTAGGGTCATTCCTTCGAGGTTATTTTTCTTAGTCACGATATTGATGACTCCCGAAGTACCTTCTGCGTCAAATCTTGCTGAAGGAGAAGTAATCACTTCCACTTCTTTAATCTCATCTGCTGGAATCTGACGAAGTGCATCCGTAATGGAGCTTGCAGCAATAGCGGAAGGTCTATTGTCGATCAAGACGGTAATATTGCTGCTTCCACGCATGGAGACATTGCCATCTAGATCTACAGAAAGCATAGGAACCCGACGAAGTACATCTGTCGCATCACCACCAGCTACCGTTTTATCATTTTCAGCTTTGTAAATCGTACGATCTACCCTCTCTTCGATCAATTCCCGCTGACCTTGAACGGTCACTTCTTCCAAAGCCACACCTTCATCAGACATGGTCAATTCACCTAAATTGATATCACCGGTTAGGCTTTCGACATTAATATTATCCACTACAAGGGTTTCATATCCTATGAAGGTGAGTTGAAGCGTATATTCTCCCAATTCAAATCCTGTGATAAAAAATTTGCCATCGCCATCAGCTACGGCACCCGCCATGCTGACATCCATGCCTTTTTTGTAAAGTGCCGCTGTGGCATAGCCAACAGGGTCGCCAGTTTTTGCATCCTTGGCAATCCCTACGATACGGGCTGGTTCTTTGCCATCTTGCTGCGCCAACAGGATATTATTGCCAGCAAGGATTAGGACAATTGATAGTAAATTGAATAATTTTTTCATGGTTTTGTTTTCAAATAAAGAGCTGTCACTCATTCAATACCCCAAAACAAATAGCTTTGTTGTTGATAAAAGTGTCCAATAGACCAAACCCCAAGACTAATCGACAAAGCCGATATTTCATCAGATGAATATTCACCGCTTCCCTACTTTGAGATTCATCGGTTTTGATTTGCTTTTTATCGATAGAAAGTTTGGTTTGGTAGATTATTGAGCTAGAAAAGCCAAACTTTATATTAGTTTGCGTTGAATATCAGTGATATGGCTATTAACACCTCCCGTAAAAATCTCTCCATACTAATACATACCCTTGGCTGGGTCATGCTATGCGTCGTATTGATGCTACTCTCACCCCTTTCTTGGAGAATGGGAGAAATCGACCTTCCTGTGGAATATTGGTGGAAACAGGTGTTTTTGGTGATTTCTCTGATTGCTATTTTTTATGCAAACCAATTTCTGATCGTTCCCAAAATTCTTCTGAAAGGGAAAACCTATGTCTACTTGCTTCTGGTTTTAGGCGCCGGCCTGCTGTTTTATTACACTGTTATCACTTTTGAGCAGCTGATCCAATATCCACTCCGAATGCATGAGACTTTCAATCCAGACAAACCATTCGTCCCGGGAAGAAGGTGGATTTATGGAGACATGTTTCAGGCCATGCTTTACTTAGTATCCATTGGACTGAGTACCTCCTTGGCTTTGGTGCAGAAATGGCAAAACGATGAAGAACATCGGCAAGAGCTGGAAAAGCAGCGGATCAAAACCGAGCTTTCCTACCTCAAAGCCCAGATCAACCCTCACTTCTTCTTCAATACGCTTAATAATATTTATTCTTTGACCAACCTAGACATCAAAAAAGCACAGGAAGCTTTGCTGAAGCTTTCGAGAATGATGCGCTATGTGCTCTATGAAAATCAAAAGGAAAATACGCTGCTGAGCAAGGAAGTTGATTTTATCCGAGATTATATTGAGCTTATGAAAATGCGTCTGACGGATAAGGTCAAGCTACACATTCAGTTGGACGAACCTACAGATAATCACACCATATCACCGATGTTGCTTTTGCCATTTTTAGAAAATTGCTTCAAGCATGGCATCAGCTCTCAAGCCGAAAGCAGCATTCATGTCAAACTGGAAATTATGGGTAAAACGGTCTTTTTTGAGACCCGAAACCATATTTTCCCGGTAAATACCGAAAGCCCTGAAGCCAAAGAGCATGGCATAGGGTTGGTCAATACCCAACGAAGACTGAGCCTTTTATACCCAGGAAAACATCGCCTGAAATTTGGGAAATCCGACGATAATCAGGAATATTATGTAAACCTGACCCTCAATCTGGAATGAAACTCAAATGCATTGCTGTAGACGATGAACCCTTGGCCCTTCAGTTGGTTTGTAAGTACATCGAGCAAACGGCTTTTTTAGAATTAATTGGCCAATTTTCCAGCGCGATCGAAGCCTTGGGGTTTATCAATCAGCATGAGGTACAATTGATTTTCATGGATATCCAAATGCCCGACCTTTCCGGAATGGAGCTTGCCCGGGTATTGGATGGAAAAAAGGATTCTGAGCATACCCGGATTATTTTTGCGACAGCCTATCATCAGTTTGCCATCGAGGGCTACAAGGTTGATGCTTTGGATTACCTTCTAAAGCCCTACAGCTACGAGGATTTCTTAAACGCAGCCACCAAGGCCTACAATTATTTTGAGCGGAAAAGCCGGTCCCAGGAAAGTGGTTCTTCCAAGTCGGAACAGGCTCTAGACTACATTTTTCTGAAAGTAGAATATCAACTTGTCAAGGTCATGCTCCATGACATCACCCATGTCGAAGCTTACAAGGACTATGTGAAAGTACACCTGCGGTCCAAAAACAGTCCCCTTCTCTCCCTGACCACCTTAAAAAACATGGAGGAACTTCTTCCAGAGGGTAAATTTATGCGAATTCATCGCTCCTTTATCATCTCTTTGGACCATATCGAGTCCGTTTCCAAAAACAGTGTACACATCGGAAACCATGAAATTTCGATCGGAGAAAACTACAAAGAGGCATTTTTGGCTTTTATGAGCCGGTGGATGAGTTGAAAGAAATTAGAAACTAGAAGCTAGAATCAAGACTTTTTACCATTTAAGGGTAGAGGCCCCAATCTTTTAGGAAGCTAGCTTATTCCTAAAACAAAGGATTACCAATATCTTCCAAACAAAAACCTGTAACTTCACCTGATGACAGATTCTCAAAAAGAGTTTATGCGAAAAGCGATTGCCCTTGCCAAAGAAGGGATGGAAGCTGAAAAAGGTGGTCCTTTTGGTTGTGTGATTGTCAAAGACGGAAAGATCATCGGACAAGGCTCAAACATGGTACTCACCAGCAATGACCCCACAGCCCATGCTGAAGTAGTCGCTATCCGGGATGCCTGCAAAAAACTCCAACATTTTCAGCTAGAAGGTTGTGAAGTCTATACTTCCTGCGAACCTTGCCCCATGTGCTTGGGGGCGATTTTTTGGGCCAGACCGAGTAAAGTCTTTTATGCCTGCACCAAAGATGATGCAGCTGATGCGGGATTTGATGATGACTTTATCTATCAAGAGATCAAAGTCAATCCAGCCGACCGGAAGATTCCCATGCTCAACGGAATGCGGGAGGAATCCCAAAAAGTCTTTGAGCTTTGGAAGAAGAAAGAGGATAAGAAGGTGTATTAGAGGTTTGAGACGAGAGATTAGGGGATAGAATTTAGAAGAGAGAGACTAGAAGCAAGAAAAAACCCGATCCTTTCAGACCGGGTTCCCTATTAGATTGTTTAATACATCAAATCTCCTACAGAATTTCCAAAAAGCCCATTGAAATAATTAAACTTGCCATGGTCAATTTCCAAATGGGCGACTTCAGGGATTTTCATTTCATAAATATTGGAATTTATTCGAGTAAAGCCTTTGGATTTTAGGTATTCTTGGATGAAAGCAAAATCATGGGGAATTGCTGATTCCACAACTTGTCCTTCATCCACTAAAAACCCACTTTGAGACTTGACTTGGACAACTTCCAAAAAGTAAACTGGAGCCAGTAAACTTATCGCAAGTACAAGTTCTCTATCAGTGAGAGTTCCTTGTTCAGTCGTTCTTTCGATCCGAATTCTCAGGCCCATACTTCTTTTATGCACAATGGAAAGACGATCACATAATGAAACTTGAAATCCTTTTTTCTCAGCTAAATCAAAAAGCTCCTTCAGAATAGAAGTCTCTAGGGAATGATCTTTTTTTAAAATCAAGTTCTTCAAATTATTGAACTCTAAAGAAGCTTCAATAATTGGATCTCGCTCTCGTTGTTGACCATCCGGCATAGAAGGAAAATAGCTGGAAATCATTTTTTGAAGCTGGTGCAAATCCATTTCTTACTTATTGTATCTTATAACTGGGCAAACCCAACACAAACATCCAATTCAACATTTCCACCCTCTTCATTTGAAATGGTATAATGGAAGGTAGGACTATATTGATCTCAATTCGTGATCAGGGTATCCTCAATGCCAACCTTTGACCTTGAATTATTGATCCTATTCCAACCATAACTCAAATTGCAAATCACCGATAACTTTACCTTTTGGTTCATACCGAAAGATATAACTATCCGAATAATAATCGGATCGGATCAGCGTGTCATAGTGACCCTTTCCCTCAATCTTAAAAAAACCTCCAACATAAGCAGTCCCCTCTAATTCTCCTGAAATCCGAATATTTTGATAATGAATGTAGCCCAGATTACAATTGCTAAAATCCATTTTCTGTTCATAAGGCTGATTTAAGTCAAAATCATGAACCACTTTTTTACAAGAATCTGGCGAACAGGCAAATAAGCCCAGACAGAAAGATAAAAATGTTGTGACTTTTAGATTCATTGAACTCAAGAAGACTTAAATTAAAACTATTAAATCAAAGCCTCATCAATTTTTTTACAAAAAAACCCGATCCTTTCAGACCGGGCTTCATTCATAATTCTTAATCGACTACCTTCTTCCCATTCCGGGCATCAATTTACCCATGGCAGCTTTGGCGCCGCCCATTTTATTCATCTGCTTCATCATCTTCCGCATATCGGAGAATTGCTTCATCAGATTATTTACCTCGGTGATGGATCTTCCTGAGCCATTGGCAATACGCTTTCTGCGGCTTCCATCCAGGACATCAGGGTTTTGGCGCTCGTAAGGAGTCATACTGCGAATGATAGCTTCGATAGGCTTGAAGGAATCATCATCGATATCCAATCCCTTCATGGCTTTTCCCATTCCGGGAATCATCCCCATCAGGTCTTTGATATTTCCCATCTTTTTGACCTGCTCCAGTTGAGAAAGAAAGTCTTCAAAGTCAAAGTTATTCTTTCGGATCTTTGCATTGATCCGCTTGGCTTCATCTTCATCGAAAGATTGCTGCGCACGCTCCACAAGTGAGATAACATCGCCCATTCCAAGAATTCGCTGAGCCATCCGGTCGGGATGGAAGACATCGAGATTCTCCATTTTCTCTCCCGTGGAGATAAACTTGATCGGCTTTTCGACCACGTGGCGGATCGAAATAGCTGCACCACCTCGGGTATCTCCGTCCAACTTGGTCAAGACTACTCCGTCAAAATCCAATCGCTCATCGAAAGTCCGGGCTGTGTTTACCGCATCCTGACCGGTCATGGAGTCCACCACAAAAAGTGTTTCCGAAGGATTCAAGGCTTTTTTCAGCGCCTCGATCTCATTCATCATTTGCTCATCCACTGCCAAGCGACCCGCGGTATCAACGATGACCGTCTTCTTCCCGGTCTTCTTCGCATAGGCAATCGCATTGTTGGCGATTTCCAGGGCATTCTTATTCTCAGGCTCCGCATAGACCTCCACGCCGATTTGCTCACCCAATACTTTCAACTGATCAATCGCAGCCGGGCGATAGATATCACAGGCAACCAAGAGGACTTGACGGCCTTGCTTTTTCAGATAGCTTCCCAGTTTACCGGTGAAGGTGGTTTTACCCGATCCCTGCAAACCGGAGATCAAAACTACTGCGGGCTCTCCGCTGAGTTTGATATCGGCCTTGGTACCTCCCATGAGCTTGGTAAGCTCTTCTTGGGTGATTTTCACCAAAAGCTGCCCTGGAGAAACGGAGATCAAGACATCCCGACCGAGCGCTTCGGTTTTGATTTTGTCAGTGACTTCTTTGGCCACTTTATAGTTGACGTCAGCATCGATCAAAGCTCTGCGAATCTCTTTGACGGTAGTGGCGACGTTGATTTCGGTGATTTTCCCGGTTCCTTTCAGGGTTTTGAAGGCCCGGTCTAGTTTCGAACTTAAATTATCAAACATGTGATTTTTTCGATTTGCTGCAAAAGTAATGATTTTAGCGCCTGTAAGAAAGCTTAAAAGCCCCGAATCCCATCTTTCAGACCAACGATTTGACTATTAATTCCTAATTTGCAGCCTTTGTTTCAATCCCGAACGTAATTTCTGCATGAAGCTGAATTTTCAAAAAGACCTACTTCCCCATCTGCTGGGAGTTGCCATATTTTATATCTTGATCGTCTTTTACTTTTCCCCATTGGTATTTGATGGAAAAGTCATCTTTCAAGGGGATATCCTACAGTGGGAAGGATCGGCCAAAGAAGTGCTGGATTACCGTGAAAAAACCGGTGAGCAGGCGCTTTGGACCAATTCCATGTTTGGAGGAATGCCAGCCTATTTCATCAGTCTGGAGTTTCCGGGCGATATCACCAATGCTTTGGTGAAGGTGTTGACTCTTGGGCTACCCCATCCGATCAATGGGCTGTTTTTTGGCATGCTGGGCATTTATATTTTACTGTTGAGTTTTCGGGTACGTCCCATCTTTGCCATCGCAGGAGCCATTGCTTTTGCTTTCAACACCTTCAATCTCCTTTCTTTGGAAGCGGGTCACAATGCCAAAATCTGGGCAGTATGCTTGATTCCGCTGATTCTTGCGGGTATTCATTTAGCATTTGAGCGAAAACGAATCCTAGGAGCGGCCCTCTTGGCCTTGGGACTTCTTCTTCAACTTAAATTCAATCACTTACAGATTACCTATTACACGCTGATTGTTTCGGTGATTTATGTGCTAGTCCGATTGATTTTCCATTGGAAAAAAGATGGAATAGCGGATCTGGGAAAAAGCCTGGCCTTTTTGACTCTCGGAGCTCTCTTAGCAGTGGGTGGAAATATAGGAAGGCTTGCCACGGCCCTGGAATACAGCCCCTACTCTACCCGTGGACAAGCAACTTTGGAAACTGAATCCAGCGGCCTGGATCGGGAATATGCCTTCTCTTGGTCCAATGGAAAACTGGAAACCCTGACACTCTTGATTCCGGATTTCTACGGAGGAGGCAGCCAAACACCGTTGCCTGATAACTCCGCTTCGGAAAAGGCCCTACGCGCCAATGGAATCGATGCTGCACAAATCAATGGCTTTGTCAAAAAAGCTCCCACCTATTGGGGCGATCAGGCTTTCACAGGTGGCCCGATCTACGGAGGAGCCATTTTGGTCTTCCTGGCCATTCTGGGGATTTGGGCTGCGCCAAAAGAGAGTTTGTACACCTTTGGAGCGATTATCATCTTTTCCCTTCTCCTTAGTTGGGGTAAAAACCTGGCTTGGTTCAATTATGCGCTTTTCGATATTTTACCCGGATACAATAAATTCCGCGCCGTCTCCATGGCATTGGGAGTGACGCTTTTTGCCATTCCGGTTTTGGGAATGATTTCCTTGGAGCGATTGATTCAAAAGGGAGAATTGAAGCCACTTTATCTCGCAGGAGGGATTGTTGCTGGACTGACCTTGATTCTCGCTGTTGCCTCAGGAGCATTTTTCAGATTTGAGGCCCCTGTCGATGCTAATCTTCCAGAATGGCTTGCCTCAGCCATGCGAACAGATCGAAAAGCCATGCTTTCTGCTTCGGCCTGGAAAAGTTTTGGTTTTATCATCGCAGGAGCGGCATTAGTCTTTTTGAATTTGAAGGGAAAAATCTCCGATTTGGTTTTGGGTGGTGGACTGATAGCGCTGATTGCCGTGGATTTGATTTCCGTCAATCGACAGTACCTCAATTCGGAGTCTTTTCAAGCAAACCCGTCCAGACAATACTTCGCTGAAACTCCCGCAGAAAAAGAAATTGCTCAGGACTCAGATTATTTCCGGGTTTTGAGTTTGACCGAAGGTTTGACTCAGGGTGCCCGCACAAGCTACCGTTTTTACAGCCTTGGGGGTTATCATGGAGCAAAGCTTAGACGCTATCAAGACCTGATCGACTATCAGCTTCAGTCCGAAATTCAGGATTTTGTCAGCAAAGCGCAGGAGGGGAATTTTGACTGGCAGGGCATCTCAGTCATCAATATGCTGAATACAAAATATCTGATCGCCGGACAAGATGCTAACTCGGTTTTTGCAAATCCTGCTGCCAATGGTGCTGCCTGGATCCCTTCGGAGATCGTTCCCGTTCAAAGCAATGAGGAAGAGATTACCGAAATCGGAGAAATTGACACCCAAACTCAAGCTACGGTCAACACCGAGGAATTTGGAGATATCGCTGCGGGTTCAGGAAGTGTTACATTAGCTTCGCAAAGCCCGAACGAACTACGCTATTCCGTAACTATGGAAAAAGCAGGTTTGGTGGTTTTTTCGGAGATTCACTATCCCAAAGGCTGGAAGGCGACCATTGACGGAGCGGAGGAGGATATTCTGCGTGTCAATTACTTACTGAGAGGTTTGGAAGTACCGACTGGAAGTCATGAAGTAGTTTTCGCCTTTGAGCCATCCAGCTACTATGCCACCAAGACTCCCATGATCATTTTCCAATATTTGATTTTGGCCAGCCTTTTGGCAGGAATTTTCATCACATACAAGCAAGAGAATGAATCCAGCCAATGAAGATAAAGTAGTCAGCTTTTACGATCAATTCGCTGACAAGCAGGAAAAGACAGGGATCAATTCCCGCCACCTATCCATACTCGACAAGGTAATGGCGGCAGGATTACGCCCTGATCATCATGTCTTGGAGGTTGGGTGTGGGATCGGCACAGTGTCATCTCTTCTAGCGAGACAGGTACCCAAAGGAAAAGTATTGGCAGTCGATATTTCTCCCGAAAGTATCAGCAAGGCAAAGAAAATCTGGAAAAATCAGCAAAATCTAAGTTTCGAGGTATCGGATATGTCGGACTTTGACAAGGGTGATCAGCAATTCGATTTCTTTGTATTTCCGGATGTACTGGAGCATATCCCCGTGGATCAGCATCAGGCACTTTTTCAAAAAATCCAAAAACACGCACATCAGGACTCTGTGGTCTTTGTGCATATTCCCGCTCCACGATACCTGCAGTGGATGATCGACCATGAACCTGAAAAGCTACAGGTGATCGACCAACCCCTGGACTCAGGGGATCTTATCAAGAGCCTGAATAACGCTGGGTTTTATTTGGAAAAAATGGAAACCTACTCGGTCTTTTTTGAAGAAAAAGATTACCAGTATTTCATCTTCCGATCCTCCAAACCGCTGGGAAAATCTACTCCGCTATCCAAGTGGGACATATTAAAAGAACGAATTCGAATCCGCCTGAAATACGGCTTAATCAATTAATCTATGAATATCGAAAACCAAGCCGTCGTGGGTCTGACCTACGAACTCAAAGTCAGCAAAATCGAAGATGAAATCGAATCTGTGCCATTCAGTGTAGAAGTTCGGGATGAGGACGATCCTTTTTATTTCTTGTTTGGACAAAGCGGTTTGCCTGAAAAATTTGAGGAGTACCTATCCGGAAAGAAAGAGGGAGATTCCTTCGAGTTTGTGCTCAAAGTGGCCGAGGCATACGGAGAGGCGGACGATGAACTATTGATCAACTTGCCCAAGGAGCAGTTTTCCAAGGAAAGAGGTTTTGAGGAAAGTATGCTAAAAGAAGGCGAATTCCTGCCCTTGATGGATGAAAATGGGCACCCTATGCAGGCAAAAGTCCTAAAAGATCTCGGTGAAAGCTTATTGCTTGACTTCAACCATCCATTGGTGGGTTTCGACTTACACTTTGAGGGAAAAGTCCTGGAGGTGCGTGAAGCAACTCCGGAAGAACTAGACCATGGACATGTGCATGGGGCAGATGGCGAATCACACAGTTAAAATCAAAAGAGGCTTCCTGATCCAGAAAGCCTCTTATTTTATCTGGCTAAATGAAGTTCCTTTTCTTTATCCCAACTCACATAGACTCGATCCCCAATTTGAAATCTCCGCTGCGGATCATCGACTTCCCAGATCAATCCGCTTTCTTTTAGTCTGATTTGAAGGGAATTGAAATGAATCAAATACCGAGAATCGACAACATGGGCAAGTAGTCCTCCTTTTGTCCGCAATTTGACATCCGTTGGTCGAATAAAGCAATTATCAGTATCGGGAATGGCATTGATAGGAGAAAAAAGTCGGGCGATATATCTGCTTTTGGGTTGCTCGCAAAGCTCTTGAGAACTTCCTTGCTGCACGATTTTTCCTTTTTGCAAAATCAACAAATCATCAGTCAAGCGCAGCGCATCATCCAAATCATGCGTCACAAAAATCACTGTAGTTTGGGCTTCTTTGAAGCTCTCAGCCAGTTCGCCTATCAGTTGATGAGTCTGAATTGTATCCAAGGAGGAAAAGGGCTCATCCAAAAGCAAAACCTCAGGTTCGATAGCCAAAGCTGCGGCAATAGCTACTTTTTGCTGCTGTCCACCGGAAAGTTGTCTTGGAAATCGATCTGCTAGTTTATTTAGCCGAAACTGCTTCAGTAAAGTCTTAACGCGCTCCTGGGCGTATTTTTTATCATAAAGGAGGAGCGGTCGAGCAATATTTTCTTCCACAGTACTATTGGGGTACAAATGATAATCCTGATGAATCAGCTTGATCTCGTCATAGCCTGCTACTAATTTTTCACTTGGATTGAGAATTTTCTCTCCATTCAAATAGACAGTGCCGGAATCTTGCTTTTCCAAGCCTGCCAAGATCCGAAGTAAAGTAGATTTGCCAGACCCACTTTCGCCTACAATGGACAAAAGGCTTCCTTTCTGAATTTCAAGTGAAAAATCGTGAAGGGCTGTTTGATCAGGGTATGATTTCCGGATTTTTTGGACAGAAAAAAAACTCATGGACGGATTTCGGTTTGAAGCTTTTTGGGAAGTGAGGCAAAGACCAACTCATAGGAATGATCTACCAAATCCAAAATCAGCTGATCGGGTACATTTCCGAGTACCGAAACTGAGTTCCACCATTTCTTATTCATGTGATAGCCTGGAGTGATGCCCTCAAACTTCTCCCGCAACTCGGCCGATCGCTCTGGGTCACACTTCAAATTGATGTATTCGAACACTTCCAAATCTGTGATCGCAAATATTTTCCCTCCCACTCGAAAGCAAAGTGTATTGGCATCAAAAGGGGTATCCTCTGAGGTACCGGATTTTGAAAGGCAAAAATCTCGGAGGTAGGAAAGGGTCATCGCTGAAATTATTTATTTTAACTATCCAGAATAAAGCCAGATTCCTCTTTTCATAGCTTAACAGGCTGGAAGTCGGAAGCCTGAAGATCTAGCCACGGCTGGCAGTCGAAGTATCCGGATTCTAAACCTTTAAACTCATACTAGGCCATATTATTTATTTTAATTACTGGCAGTAAATCAGAAATTAACTTTTTTGACTGAAGATAAGAATGCCCTTCGTAAGATTCAATATTCAAGCCACCATTCTTCCCAATCTGTATCTAAGATCGATCTCACCTGACCTATCTGCGGAATGATAAAATCCACTTCTAATTCCCTAGCTTTTTGGACAAAAAGCTCTACGGGTTCTTTCCAGTGATGAGGTGCTAGCGTAAAGCCGGCCCAATGAACAGGCATGATCTTTTTAGCGAGGCCTTTCTGTGATGCGATGACCGATTCATCAGGGAACAAATGCAACTGACGCCAATGCTCATTGTATTGGCCACATTCCATAAAGGCAAAGTCAAAGCCGCCAAATCGTCGACCGATCTCTTCAAAATGATCACCAAAGCCTCCGTCCCCGCTAAACCAAATGGATTCTTCAGAACTCTGAAAAACCCAACCACCCCAGAGCGTCTGAGCCCGATCCGACAGTCCTCTACCGGAAAAATGTCTGCTTGGAGTAAAAGTGATTTGGATCGAACCAATCATCCTATCCTGCCACCAGTCAAATTCATCGATCAAATCTGCATCTACTCCCCATTTCACCAGGTGCCTTTTCACTCCCAAAGCTACCGCATAGCGCTTGGTCTTAGCTTTGAGTTTCCGAATGCTCTCCAGGTCCAAATGATCATAGTGATCATGCGTCATCATCAGCAAGTCTATCTCCGGCAGATCATCGATCATGTCCAAGGTTCCATCCGAAAATCGCTTGGTCTGAAATGGAGCGATTGGTGAAGCATCCGGTCCCATCATCGGATCAATAAAAATCGTCATTCCACTCATTCGGAGTAGGATGGCGGAATGTCCGTACCAAGCAAAGCGTGCTCTTCCAGCCTTCTCCATAAACTTTGCTTTATCAAAGGATTCCATCGGAATCTGACGGTTGGGCTGTCTTGAGGACCTTCCTTTGAACTGCTGGACGAGTACCTTCGGAAAGTCCTTCAGGTCGATTCCCAAATTAGTCGGCTGCAAGTTTTGAAACCGCCCGTTTTTCCAGTTTTCAGATTTTCTGTAGTGATCTTCTAAGCCGGAGGTCACCTTACCGCCAAATTGATGAAAGGGCATATTCTTAATTTTGATTTCTATACTCCAGGGGTGTCAATCCTGTTTTACTTTTAAATAATTTACTGAAATGCTGCGGATATTCGAATCCAAGATCGTATGCTATTTGAGAAACCGGATCAGTTGATCCAAGCAGTTGATTTTTAGCTTTCTCCAGAAGAGCATGGTGAATAAACTCCTGTGCATTTCGACCAGTCTCTTTTCGAAGCATATCGCTCAAATAGCTAGGTGACATATTCAGATTTTCTCCTAAATACTTGACTGTCGGCAGCCCTTTTCCTATTAAGTCATCAGACTCAAAGAACTTTTGTAGCAGTTTTTCAACCCTTCCGACAATTTCCTGATTCCTATTGGTCCGCACAAAAAACTGTCGGTCGTAATACCGCAAAGCGTAATCCAAAAACAGCTCAATACTATTGACGATTAACCGTTGACTATGACGGTCGATTGGATGTTGGATTTCCCATTCGATTTTTTGAATAATATCCAACAGAGCTTTTTGCTCTGCCTCCGAGACGTGAAGCGCCTCATCGGTTTCATAGTCAAAAAAGCCATACTCTTTTATATTTTCACCTAGTGCACTCTTTCGAATAAGATCAGGGTGAAACAAAAGCAGGTAATTATCTGGCTTTGGGTTAAATTCATGGCTGTCGGCTGTAATCACCTGCCCTGCCTTGATAAAAGCTAAAGTTCCTTCCTTGAAGTCATAGGTACTTCTGCCATACCCAAATTCACAATCAGCTCCTTCCTTCATCCAAATCTGGAACAGGTCGATTCGTAATCTCACGCTTTCTGTCAGCTGCTTAAAGTGCATATCAGTCGTGCGAATCACCGATACCAATGGATGGCTAGGGTTGGGAAGACCCAAGAACTGATGGGCTTCTGCCACAGAATCCAAGACTAAGATTTCTTGCATATCAGATTAGCTTGTGGTCAATCATATCCTGGAAGGAATCATGCAAAGTCTCCTGAAGGGGTCTGTAGCTCATATTCAGTTCTTTCCTTCCCTTAGAATTATCTGCTTTCCAGGTAATATTGACATTGTTTCGGATAAATTTTCTCGTGATACTTTTATTCACAAGCGGACCAATGATCATTAAAAGCCATTTTGGAAGTGCACCGCTAGGGACCTTGTATTTGTCCCCGTATTCTTGGTGAAGAATTTTTGCCATTTCAAGCATGGATGAGCTATGCGCACAGATAATATTTCTTCCATTTGCCTCCGGCAAAAAGCCTGCATTGAAATGAGCTTGAGCCAAATCCCTAACATCTACTACCCCGATTCCCAAATTTGGAACTCCCATTTTTAAGGTACCATCTCCCAATTGCTTGAGGATTGTAAAGCTCTCCGAAGTCGCAGTCTTGGGATTGGTAGCAGGACCCAAAACCAAACAAGGGTTAAGCGTGACTAAATCCCATTGGTTTTGCGATTCAGCAACCTTCCAAGCCTCTTTTTCTGCCAAAGTTTTAGAATAAGAATAGGGCTGGTACTCAAGCGAAGCTGTGGTATTCCAAATCTCTTCTGTAAGTATTCCATTTGGTGTTTGATGAACATCACTCGCATCTGTGTAGATAGCCGCACAACTACTAGTCACTACGACACGCTTTACAGAAGGTGTTTTCGTGGCTTGGTTCAGCACATTTCTAGTTCCTTTCAAAGCCGGGTCGATCAATTCTCTCTGAGGATCTTTGACATCCAAGGTAAAGGGAGAAGCGGTATGATAGACCAATTCGCAGTTGTCCATTGCTTCCGCATAGCTACCTTCGTCTAAAAGGTCTGCCTTAAAAAAACGGATACTCCCCGGACTATCTGCTGCAAGCCTCTCCAAATGGGCTATTTTAGATTTATTATCGGGATTTCTGACAGCTGCATGCACAATCAATCCCTCGTCTAACATTTTTTTAACAATCCAGCCCGCCACATATCCCGTAGCCCCTGTCACTAATACAGGTTTACTTTTATCTATATTTTCCATTTCAGTTTTTTTTGATAGATACAAAGTTCTGATATACCCGATTATTCAAATTATACATATTGCTGATGTATGTATATATATCAAAGAATAAGTCATTGATAGTCAAGTTAGCCATTCTTAAACGATTTGCTGATTCTGATGATTTTCATTTGCCAAATAAACTTTTAACTTTAGATAATTCAGTTTTAACTACCTGTCCATGACCATTGGCCTTTTGAAAGAACCCGAGGGGGAAAATCGGGTCGCACTTCTGCCAGAAAGTGCCAAAGCCCTCATTCAGCTACAAGTTCAAATAATAGTAGAAAGTCGTGCTGGCGAAAAAGCTTACGCCTCCGACAAAGATTACGAAGCTATAGGAGCAAGTATCCATTCCCGCGCTGAAGTACTTCAGGCAGACTTGATTCTGGGAATCCATCCCCCTACGGAGGAGGAGCAACTTGCTCTCAAAGATGGACAGGTCCTTGTCTGCCTTTTTCAGCCTTTATCCAATAAGAAGCTCGTAGAACGCTTTTTGGATAAAAAAATCACCAGCTTCTCCATGGACAATGTACCTCGTACCACCCGAGCTCAGGCGATGGATGTACTCTCTTCTATGGCAACCGTAGCAGGCTACAAGGCAGTACTGATGGCAGCTAGTCATTCACCCAGATTTTTCCCCATGTTTATGACTGCTGCAGGTAGCATTATTCCTTCTAAAGTACTCATTCTAGGTGCTGGTGTGGCAGGGCTTCAAGCAATAGCCTCCGCAAGAAGATTGGGTGCGGTGGTAGAGGCCTTCGATGTGCGGGCAGCAGCAGAAGAAGAAGTGAAAAGTCTCGGCGCTAAATTCGTCAAAGTAGAAGGAGCCAAAGATGAAGCGAGTGCCGGAGGATATGCCGTGGAGCAAAGTGAGGAATACAAAGCCAAGCAGCAGGCTCTTATTCAAGAACATGCCCGAAAATCAAACATTATCATCTGTACGGCCCAAATTCCGGGTAGAAAAGCTCCCGTGCTAATTACCTCCGAAACTGTAGAAGCCATGGCTCCCGGTTCAATAATTGTGGATTTAGCAGCCTCCACCGGAGGGAATTGTGAACTTACCGAGAATAATCAAATCATCGAAAAACATGGGGTTACCATTATCGGTGATTCGAATTTGCCGGGAACTATGCCTATGGATGCCAGTAAGATGTATGGCAAAAACATGGTGAATTTCCTTAAACTCATCATCGGTAAGGAAGGCGAACTCATGCTTAATTGGGAAGATGACATCGTACAAAATACCTGCGTGACACATCAAGGAGAAATCCGAAGCGAACGCGTTAAAAATATCCTTTACCCATCCGAAATCAATTGATAAATGGAAGAAATACTGAGTTTATTTTATGAAAACAGAGAGTTTATCTTTCTGATCATCGTTTCGATTTTCCTCGGTATCGAGGTGATTTCCAATGTCCCCGCAGTATTGCACACTCCGCTAATGTCCGGGGCTAACGCCATCCACGGCGTAGTCATTATCGGCTCCATTATCATTATGCTTCAGGCTGACTCTAGCAATTATTATGCATTGATTTTAGGGTTTCTAGCTGTGATTCTGGGGACCTTGAATGTAGTTGGTGGTTTTGTAGTCACCAATCGGATGTTAGAAATGTTTAAGAAAAAAGCCAAGTAATATGGATACCACTATACTTGGACTCAGCATCCTGGAGCTATCTTACATTGTCGCATCAGTCACTTTTATCTTAGGACTTAAGATGCTTTCTAGCCCAGATAAAGCACGCAAAGGCAATCTGATTGCCGGATACGGAATGGGACTTGCCATTGCGGCGACTATTTTATTCAAAGAAGAGTTTTCCGCCGATAAATGGCTGAATTATAGCTTGATTCTAGCCGGTTTAGCAATCGGAACTGTGATTGGCATGCGTATGGCCATTAAGGTGAAGATGACCGCAATGCCTCAAATGGTCTCCTTCTTCAACGGCATGGGGGGCGCCTGTGCGGGGGTAATTTCCTTGGTAGAATTTGATCACCTTCGACATGGAGGGGAAATCTCAGCAGGAATGCTAATCGTAATTTTGCTTGGATTGATTATAGGCTCGGTATCCTTTTCTGGTTCTATGATCGCTTATGGAAAACTAGAAGGAAAAATAGCAGATAAAGCACTGCCAGCGGGTCAAATCATTAATATTGGTTTACTCATCGCAATATTCGGTCTTGCAGGATATTTAGCTTTTTCAGGACACTTGAGCATGCCATTGATGTATGCATTGCTTGTCCTTTCACTATTGTATGGAGTATTATTTGTGATGCCAATTGGCGGCGCGGATATGCCGGTTGTTATTTCCCTTTTGAACAGCTTTACTGGAATGGCTGCTGCCTTTGGAGGCTTTCTTTATGGAAATCAGGCCATGCTTACCGGTGGTATTTTGGTGGGATCAGCTGGAACGATCTTAACTGTGTTGATGTGTACTGCTATGAATAGGTCCCTTACAAATGTAATTATTGGGTCATTTGGAGGTGGTGGGGCTGCAAGCACGCAGTCGGGCGAGCAGGGAACCATCAAAGAAATCAGCGTAACAGATGCAGCGATTCTACTTGCCTATGCTAATAAAGTAAGTGTCGTACCAGGATATGGCTTGGCTGTAGCACAGGCTCAACATACGGTCCACAATCTCGAAAAAATACTTGAAGACAAGGGAGTTGACTTAACCTATGCCATCCACCCGGTGGCTGGGAGAATGCCCGGGCATATGAATGTCCTACTAGCCGAAGCAGATGTTCCTTATCCTAAGCTATTGGAAATGGAAGATGCCAATGAGGATATGGCAAGTACAGATGTGGTCTTGGTCATCGGAGCCAATGATGTCGTCAATCCAGCTGCTGAAAATGACCCTTCCAGTCCTATTTATGGTATGCCAGTTGTCAAAGTCTGGAATGCTAAAAATATCATTGTACTGAAACGCTCCATGGGTAAGGGCTATGCGGGGATTGAAAACGAACTATTCTTCCATCCGAAAAACCGAATGCTATTTGGAGATGCAAAAGATTCGCTTGAAAAGCTGATTTCAGAACTTAAAAACTTGTAAAAAAAGCTGGCCAATTAAAATCTGGCCAGCTTTTATGTTTTATTTCTTCCAAGACCGGATTAATCCCGGAAGCATCACTAAGGCAACAATCAATAATCCAAAAGACTCTCGCCCTTCTTCCATTTCAGGAGTTTTCATGGTAAGGTCTCCTTGTTCGATTTCTTGACCAATCCAACCCGATACGGACTCAGGCCAAAAGTAAATAGCTCCAACAAAACAGGCTATGACAACGATAGACAAAGGATACCTCGGAAAAATTCCACGAATCCCCATCAAACAAAAAATAATCGCTACTGCATAGATGCTTACCCAAACCTCCGGATCAGGATCATTAAATTGCCAATAGGAAAATAGTGCAAAAGCAATAATCCAAAATCCATAGAAATATTTCCAAAACTTCATAGTCAGTATTTTTAGATCAAAACCTCAGAAGCAGGCACACATCCTTTGAAGCCTCCTGCGGCTACTTTGTAGCCATGATATTCCACCATGACTTCCCTTACGGTTGTAAAACCATAAATCGTTTGTGATTTCATCAGTTGAAAAAATCGCTGATCAGCTTCATTTTCTGAATCTTGCATATTGATCAAAATATCTTCTCTAGCTTTTTGATCCTTGGCTAAAAAATCCATAGTGCCCAACTTATCGAGTCCTCTTTTGATGATTTTTTGATCCTCCTTTTCATAGCAATGCTCAAAAAGACGAATCAAAAACTTATCCGTACCTGTACTCAAAGCACCGATGGGTTGGGCATTTTCTGGAGCTATCGAAGGAATACCTGCCGGAATGATGGTATCTGCTACCGCAGTGATTAATTTTTCTTGCTGAAAGTTGAAAAAACCTTGATGGGTGAGTTGGTCCACCAGCTGCCATTTCCAGTCAGCGAATACCAGTCCTGCTATTCCCAAGCCTCCTGCGCCTAATATTTTTAGGGATTTTCTCCGATCCATAGCTTCAAAACATTTTTTTGAATTTAATGGATTTGCACCATAGGACAAATAGCCACTGATGTAATTTGCTCATTCCTTATCGGTCCTGATAGTTCAGACTAAATCCAATCGAAAGGTAGGTTCGAAGCTTTTTGTCCGTAGAATTAGAGCCAAGACCCAAGGTAATGGGGCCCAAAACAGATTGATAGGAAATATCCGCCCCATAGCCAAGAAGTGTATTCTGAGTAATCGTTTCTGATCCCACAATATCTCCCAATGGAATATTATTAGAATAGCCTAACCAGTTGATTCCGCTCCTTAGAAATATTTTTTTATCGGGATTACTTGCAGCTCCATCCCGACTTTAGCAAAGTTTTGTGCGGAAATCTCGGCGTAATTCAATCCCCAAAATCGATTATCGATAAACCGGACCATCTGATACCCTCCTATAAAAAAGTCGCGGAAAGATTTCAGATTTTGGTCTGAAAGGGTAAAGCCCCCTCCCACAAAGGGTTTGATTTGGACAGATTCGGAAATAGGGAAAAGCTTGGAATATCTGCCTAACAAAGTCAAATAAGAATTCGGCGTCAATTCTTTCACAAACCGATCCAGTTGCTCACTTGTCAAAGGAAACTGAACTTCGTTTGCATCGATAAAAATGGTGTCTACCCCTTTTTCAAGATTAATCTTTAGCCAGGTTTTGAACCTAAATTCGGCTTCCAAAAGTCCCTCTGCTCCCTTGGTGGGAAAGTTTCGATCATCTTGGGAGTTTCGATAATATCGGGCTCTGGCACTTAGGTAGTTATCAACTCCATTTCTGACTCCATCAGGAAGCACCTGATCAAACTGAACTTTGGATGCACTCAAATCTGCTACGAACCCAAAATAAAAAGCTTCCTTTAGGGAATTGGTGGTGATAATCTGCACCTCAGCCCGATTTTCATTAAAAATATTGATCCTAGATAGCTCTCCTTGTTCATAACCTGGAAATTCCTGTCTCAGGAAATTGTATCGAAAGTTGAACGCCACCTTTTTCTCTGATCCCAAATACTTGTAGTGGTCCACTCTGAATTTCGGGTTTTCAGAAATATCGGCTACAAAAACAGTTCTTGACGATTGACCTATCCAATTTCGAGTGGTCCAGTTGGCTAGGATACCAACAGAGAAGAGGTTATCGTAATGCAGTGCAGTGGAAAATGCCGTTTTGGGTTTTTCTATTGTTCGGACATTAAGGTCATAAGTTTGATCCTCATTTTGTTTTAGCGAATAATCCACCTTGTGAAAACCATTCACCCCAAAGACATTCCTGATACCTTCTTGTAAGTAATCCCGATCGACCAATTGACCTGGAGAAATATCCAGCTTTGATTCGATTAATTCATCTGAAAAAAGTTGATTCCCATCTATTTCCAATGAACGGATTTTTATTTCTGGTGAAACAGGAGTTTCAAGTTTTGCTGGACTTAAAACTCCAAGACTATCTGCCGCATTTTTAAATTTGTCAAAAAACTCCTTCCCTACCTGTTCCCCCAATCTCAAAATCGCATCATACTCAGCAAAACTTCCTGTAGAATATGGGCCTAAGTCAGGCTTGATATAAATATCTGTCTCTTCAATGTTCACACGGGTTTTTCGAAGCGATTCGGCCATCGCTATTTGCATCAATATTCCCCCAAAGCCTCCCAACTCCTCAATTTCCAAAAAATCCTCATCGGACACATTCACACCGATTACAAAGTCTGCCCCCATGGACCGGACAATATCTACGGGAAAATTATTTACAACCCCTCCATCAACAACAACTGTACTGTCCAAATCAAAAGCAGTAAAAGCTGTGGGAATCGCAATACTTGAGCGTATCGCATCATGCAAATAACCCTTATCAAAAATGATGGGTTGACCAGTTCGTACATCTGTCGCAATACATCGAAATGGTATGGGAAAATCATCAAAATCCTCATACTTGGATGCCGGAAAAGTATAGTAATGTAAAATCTCAGAGAGAACTTGTCCGTGGATCAAACCGGACGGAAGCGCAAGCTTACCACTGTTGAAAGGGATTTCGAGTAGGTAGCGGTTGTAATATTCTTTTTCTTCAAAAGCAATATCTTTAAAATCCACCCGATTGGAAACAACCAAGTCCCAATCCGTAGATCTGACTACTTCTTCCAGTTCATCGGCACTATATCCAATGGCATACAGACCTCCAATCACTGAACCCATACTGGTACCAACCACATAGTCTGGTCTGATACCTGCTTCTTCCATCGCTCGGATGATTCCTACATGAGCTATCCCTTTAGCACCTCCCCCACTTAATACGAGCCCGATTTTGATTCTATCCTCATCTGATTCTTGACAAAATGAAAACAAAGGCATCCCCGCAAGGATGCCTATCAGAAAAATTATCGGTAGAGAAATCCTAGAAGAAATCACTTTCTATAATCTAACGGTGCCTCTCTATCTCCAACCAAAGCCTCATAATTAAACCCTGCACCTCTGCGTCTGTTCAATTCTTCATTTGCCTTGGTAGCGATTTCTGGATTTTTAATTACATCCAAAGCTGTCAAAGCCAATGTTTTTGCAGCAACCATCATACCCTTCGCACCGATTGGGGTTCCACCAGCTGCTACAGCTTGCCAAGTGTGAGCACTTGTACCAGGTACCCAAGTAGCCACTCCCAATCCAGCCGTTGGAACCAACCAACTTACATCCCCGACATCGGTTGATCCTCCAGTTCCAGTTTCCCGCACCATAAATGGATCAATTTTCATCGCATCCTCTGCTGGATTGATTGATAGGTCCGGGTAGCTCTTGATCAATTCTTCTGCAAACTTCTTATCCTCTTCACTGTATTGGACACCACCAATGATTTCCAAATTCTTATGCATCACCCGGGCGAGGGTTTCATTGGGTAAAAGGTTGTAAACCCCATTAATAATTTCATACTCCATGGTAGTCTGTGTTCCTTTTGCAGCTCCTTCGGCCGCTGCCACCATCTTTTGAAAAATCTCCTTCACCACTTTGACATCTGGATGACGGACGTAATGATAGGATTCTGCAAAGGCAGGAACAACGTTAGGTGCTTCACCTCCACGGGTGATCACGTAGTGCATCCGAGTCTCTTGAGGCACATGCTCACGCATGAGATTGACCATGAAATTCATCGCCTCTACTCCGTCAAGGGCGGACTTTCCACGCTCTGGAGCGGCTGCGGCATGAGAAGCTACTCCATAGAATCGAAATTTTGTGGAAATATTTGCCAAGGAGGAATTAGCTCCGGCATTATTTCTGGAACCTGGATGCCAATGAAGCATGACATCTACATCATCCATCAATCCAGCTCGGGCCATATAGACCTTACCTCCACCACCTTCTTCAGCTGGTGTTCCGTAAACTCGGATAGTTCCTTGACCTCCGTTAGCGTCTAACCAGTTTTTGACAGCAACTCCAGCAGCTACTGAGGCAGTACCAAACAAATGGTGTCCACATGCATGACCTGCTCCACCCTCAACGACTGCTTCGCGAAAAGGAGATGCTTTCTGCGATACCCCCGGTAGCGCGTCGAATTCAGCCATAATTCCAATGACTGGCTTTCCCGAACCAAACTCAGCCACAAATGCAGTAGGTATTCCGGCTACCCCAGCCTTGACTTCAAATCCAGCTTCGGAAAGTGTTTGTTGATGTAAAGCAGAGCTTTCGCTCTCGAGGTATCCCAGTTCTGGGTTTTCCCAGATCTGCATGGCAATTTTAGTATACTGTTCGGTTTTTGAATCAAGTTCTTGAATCACTGATGACTCCTGAGCTAATGCCAATACTGGAATCAGTGTAATTAAGAAAAGAATGAGCTTCTTCATTTAAGGTGGATTTAAATTTGATTTTTTCGATTTGATATTGTTATGAAAAATAAGCCTAATTCGAGTCAGACACAAAACCTGCAGCTAATTTTGATTCTGTAGCTCGTCCCAAAACTCACTTCATTGGTAAAAAATCTAATTTTATATGAGATTTTTAAAATTTGATTAAACCGATTTTTATTGTATTTTTCTTATAACCAACCTGTTACAGCACTATGAAAAAACTATTGAAAATTTTTTCGATGATAATTGGTGTAATTATCATTTTGCTCTTGATAGCTTTCTCCTATCTACAAATGAGCTATCCTTCTGTCCCTCCTGCCGAGGAATTAACAATAGACTATTCTCAGGAGCGAATCGAGCGCGGAGCTTATTTAGCTAATCATGTTACCGTTTGTATGGACTGTCATTCAGCCCGCGATTTTTCCTATTTTTCAGGACCACCTACACCCGGTACCTTAGGAAGAGGAGGCGATCGATTTGACCATTCTATGGGTTTTCCTGGTGTATTTTATGCAAAAAACATCACGCCCACAGGCATCTCCCAATACAGTGATGGTGAACTTTATCGAGTGATTACCACCGGAGTGACCCATGATGATCGAGCCATGTTTCCCTTGATGCCTTACATGTATTATGGAAAAATGGACCCTGAAGACATCTATGATATTATTGCCTATATCCGTTCCCTAGATCCTCTCCCCAGTCAAATCCCCGATTCAGAAGCAGACTTTCCAGTCAATTTGATATTAAATACCATCCCTCAAGAAGCGCAACCTCAAAAAAAACCAAATTCTTCTGATCAAGTAGCCTACGGAGCCTATTTGGTCAATGCCGGGGGATGCATCGAATGCCATACGCAAGTCAATGAACAAGGAATGATTATACCTGAGAAAGCATTTGCAGGAGGAAGAGATTTCTTATTTCCTGATGGCTCCAAAGTCACTTCAAGTAATATCACTTCAGATCCAGAAACTGGAATTGGAAACTGGACCTCAGAGCAGTTCATAGACCGTTTCAAACAATATTCAGATTCCACTTACTTAAGGGAAAAGGTGAAGCCTGGAGATTTTAATACTATCATGCCTTGGATTATGTATTCGGGTATGAAGGAGGAAGATCTGCGAGCCATATTTAGCTATTTAAAGACTCTACCCCCTCAAAAGAATCAGATTATTCGATTTACCGCAGCTTCTCAAACTCCTTGATTCCATTCATCCCCGCATATTTATCGCGGGGATTTTTCTTTTGTGACCACTGTCACCAATTTATTTTTTTCCCAACAAGTATCTTCATGGCATAATGGAAGAGAATTTTCTTTCTCAAAATCAGAAACTTGCCAAATATTAGTTGCAATAAACCCATCTATTCATGAAGTATTCTCGAAGGAAATTTATGTCTCAATTAGGTGCCCTTGGAGCAGGAACGGGACTTTTGAGCCTGTCTCCTCAAGTGGCCCAAGCAGAAGCAAAAAAACTTAAGCCAAAATCATTTAAGCTTACTATTCTACAAACTACTGATGTCCATTGTCAGATTCATCCGCATGATGAGCTTTTTTGGGAAAATGGAAAAGCAGTTTATCGCAAAACGGGTGGATATGCACATTTGAAGGCCTTTTTGGACCAAGAAAGAGAAAAAGCCGAGCATTGCCTAGTCATGGATACAGGAGACATGTTTCAAGGTTCGGAGCTTTCAGTAAGAACCACCGGTGAGGCGATGGTACCCATCCTAAATGAAATTGGGTATGACCTTTACCTTCCAGGAAACTGGGAGGTAGTCTATTATAAGCAGGCCATGCAGCACCTTCTGGGATCACTACATGCTCCTAAAATCTGCGCGAATATGTACCATGATTTAGGAGAAGGCAAAAGAGGCGAATTGATCTTCAACCCTTATCATATTTGGTCGGTGAATGGGGTAAAGATTGGATTTTTGGGATACACAGATCATTTGGTTCCAAAAAGGCAATCACCCAATTATTCAAAGGGAATTCTATATACCAAGCCTGAAGAAAACTTGGCTCACTATGTAGATGTCCTGCGAAATCAGGAAAAATGTGCTTTTGTCTGTATTATAGCTCATTTAGGTCTTTCTCAACAAATCAACCTAGCCAACTTGCCCGAGTGTGAGGGTGTAGATTACATCTTGGGTGGTGACACCCACGAGCGCGTAAGGAAACCTATCCAAGGTAAGTATGCCAAAGTAGTGGAGCCGGGAGCTTTTGGCTCTTTTGTAGGAAAGCTTGAACTCACTATCGAAGATGGTAAGGTAGTCCAAGATGATTACGAACTCTTGGAAGTCACCTCAGATAAGATTACGCCTTGCCCAGTGGTAACAGAAATCGTTGATCAAAATGAAGACCCATTTGAAGAGGATATTTACAAAATAGCAGGATACAGTACCGTACCACTTTATCGATATTTTGTAATTGAAAATCCCATCGATACGATGATTTTGGACGCCATCAGCTGGCAAGTTCCTGAAATCGACATTGTACTTTCCAATGGTTTTCGATTCTGTCCTCCACGGACTACTCCTGACGAAACCGGAAATATCCCAATCACAAATGGTTATATCTTCGATATGCTACCGGTCGATTCACTTATCCGGACAGGAAAGGTTAAAGGCTCTCAAATTGCTGCTTGGCTGGAAAAAGAACTGAACAATGTTTTTGCAAAGGAAGCTTCCAAGCGATTTGGAGGTTGGGTGATCAAATTCCGAGGCATGGAAGTGGAGTTTCTAGCCTTTGGAGAGGAAGGAAATAGAGTTCAAAAGGTAACTGTACATGACAAACCTTTGGAAATGAATCGAGTGTACAGCATCTGTGCGTGTGAGCGAGATGGCGATCCTGATGATATGCTTTGTCGCTTTACCGGTGTGATGGAAACTGAAAATACTGAGTTCACGCTTCACCAAGCCGTAAAAAACTATCTAGCTGAGCATTCCCCTGTGACTCCAATTCCTCCCAAATCGGCGGTAGCTTTGGATGCACCGGCTACCCTCTTGACTCAGGTGTATGGAGTGGATTACGAGTTTAGATAGATTTTGAAAGAAAAGCGTTTAATCACCAAAAGCCGGCATTAGTCGGCTTTTTTATTTTTCTATTATGACTCTTCGGAATCCTACACGTAGCCAAATATTCTTAGACAGCTAGTGAC
>NZ_JAPEIB010000040.1:0-36563 GCF_028823735.1 Algoriphagus sp. NF | reverse complement strand
CAGAGCATTCCAATGATATTCTTTTGGATAAAGAACTCTTCGAACGAGTTGAGCCCATCCGCTCCTTCGTTTGTAGGTCCTCCATATGCTAAGTATTCGAAGCTAACTTTAATCCCATACTCTGAGGAAAAAGGTAGATCAATAAATACGTATCCTGCTCTGTTAACTTCATTTGTAGTAAGTCTAAGTGATTCTCCCGTAAGAGAAGGGTCTTCGGGTATTTTTGTTAATCCACTTAAACGATACCCTCCAATTATTGTGTTTTGCCTAAAAGAGCTTCCTGTAAATGGCTCACAATAGGGAAATCCAGCTCTGGGGACTCTAACAATTGTCTGCCCAAAAGCAGACAGCATCCCCAACCCCATCCAAAAAATGGAAAAAACAACAAGTAGACTGACCGATCTCTTCGTTCGCATGTACCTTACGCCACCAATATTACCAAGTTAAAGGTAGGCATTTTACCTTGGGCCTCAGTAAATTGAATTATGAAATTTAGGTTGTGAAACTACTAGGGCTTACGATTGGGGTGATCAATCAAATGGGTTTCCAGACCTTATTCTTAATAGTCTCTCTCCATTCTCAATAACTATACCAAAGCAAAAAGCTTCCCCCTTTTTTCTAGTCTACAATTCTATTTGCACTTGATGCCTGATCAAATCTTCAAATTCTTCCCGTTTTCTGATCATATGTGCTTCCCCTTTCCAAATCAAAACCTCTGCGGGTCGAAGTCTTGAATTATAGTTGGATGCCATGCTAAATCCATACGCACCGGCATTTTTCAAAACCAATACATCGCCTACTCTTACTTCTGAAAGTTTCCGGTCTGCAGCCAAGGTATCCGTCTCACAGATATACCCCACAATATGATACGTTTTCTCTGGCCCTTCTGGATTGCTCAGGTTGTACACATCATGATAGGCATCATACATCATCGGACGAATCAAATGGTTCAACCCAGAATCTACCCCTACAAAAGTCACCGTGGGAGTTTCCTTCACTAGGTTGGTTTTGGCTAAGAAATACCCACTTTCACTGACCAAAAACTTACCCGGTTCTAGCCATAATTCTAGCGGTCGGCCATAATCTTCACTAAACTCCAAAAAGGCCTTGGATACGATGCGGCCTACTTCCCGGATATCAGTAAAGGGATCTCCCGCTTTATAAGCTACCTTAAATCCACCACCACAATCAATGAATTTCAATTCTTTGAAATGCTTTGCTGCGTCAAATAGAACTTTGGCTCCACGGAGGAATACCTCCGCATCCAAAATATCCGAACCAGTGTGCACATGCAGTCCGGCGATGCTGAGCTGATACTTTTCGACAGTTTGTACTATCTGATCAAGCTGCTCAATAGAAATTCCAAACTTGCTATGCTTGTGTCCAACAGAAATCTTGGAGTTACCTCCAGCTAGGATATGCGGATTGATCCGAATACAGGCAGGTACTCGATTTCCATATTTTTCACCAAATTCACGAATAAGTGGAATGCTATCTAGATTGACCATCACGCCGAGATCGACAGCTTCCTCGATTTCCTTCCAGGATACTCCACTGGGTGTATACATGATCTCGGAGGCTTCATAGCCCGCAAGCATCCCTAGTCTCACTTCTTCAATCGATACTGCATCGATCCCAGCTCCTGCATTTCGGACTAGTTTCAATACCGAAATATTAGGAAGAGCCTTGGTGGCATATTTGATTTTGAGGGGAACTGATGCAAAAGCCTCCTGCATCGCTTGGATCTGATTGACGATTTTTTCACCGTCATACACATAGAGCGGCAGCTCATATTGATCAGCTAGCGAAAGTAGACTTACTCCTTGAATATTTTGTGGATGTTGGTTTGAATTCATGGTCTGAAATTTGCCATCAAAGATAGGCATCAAGCCGGCAAGCACCGAAGAATTCGGCCAGTTTTGGCTCGAAAAGCTGCTTATTACAGCGAATCAGATCAAATAGCCTTGATCTCAATCGGTTAAAACTTGTTAAGCATTGACCCCTAGTAGTCAAAGGCCGTAAATTTGTCATATGTCCAAGCGCAAAATTAACCTGATAATCATCCTGATGTCCGTCGCCAGTTTTGGCCTGATGGCCTTTCAGTATTATTGGGTGAATAATGCCATCCGCATCAATCAGCAGCGCTTTGATCAGGAAGTCAATCAGGTTTTAGAGAATACTGTGGATGCTTTGGAGAAAAGTGAAGCAAGTGATGTGGTGCTGACTCAACTTATCCGGGATCCTAAATTGCAGGAATCTCTTTTCCAAAGGATAGAACCTATTGACTTGGACGAAATCCGTCCAAGGCTTCAGTTGCGCAGTCAACCTTCCATTGTCGATACCCTCAATATTGGGAGAATGCCGGAAGTCAGCTCTACCTTTAAGCGGATTTTGGAGGTTCGTGGGATTAAACTGCCAGTTTTCAGTGAGTTGGAGCAGTTTTTTACCTATATGACACCTGAAGTGGCATCTACTTTTTTCACACCGGATGAGATGGCAGTGCTATTGGAGGAAAAAGAGCGTCAGCTGGAATATTTGAGTGAAATCGAGAAGCTTTCCAATCAAGATGCGAATCCAGAGCAGGTGCAAGAGGCATTTATTAGCTATGAGAGCAATGTATCTACAGAAGCACTCAATAAAATCCGCCGTGTCAACTTAAAGATTGATATGATTAATAGAGCCTGGGAAGAAATGTCTCTAGGCCAAAAAGCCATCATGGATCGATTGGATACTTCTCAGGTTCGTAAAATCGTCAAAAGCTTTCTGCTAGAGCGGGGTATCATGGAGGATTTTGAGTTGGGAATCTTGAAAGATGATGGACTCTTGATGGGAATTGGTCCGGTGGATCAGCCTTTTAGATTGGTGCAGTATGGAATCCAAGCCAAGCTTTTTCCAAGAGACATCGTTGGAAAAGAAAACTATCTGTACATCTTTTTTCCTGAGAAAAACCAGCATGTGCTTCGTCAGCTTTGGATTCCGCTAGCCTCTTCAATTTTATTTATTGGGGTCATTATTTGGTGTTTTATCTATGCCATACGGGTCATTTTCAAGCAAAAGGCCTTATCAGATATCAAAAATGATTTCATCAATAATATGACTCACGAGTTTAAGACTCCGCTGGCAACAGTAAGTCTTGCCGTGGAGGCGCTTCAAGATCCTGAGCTCTCCTCTCAGGACAGATTCCGGGATAGGTATCTGGGCATCATCAAGGATGAAAATAAGCGACTTGTATCTCAGGTTGAAAATGTCCTTCAGGCCGCAGCATTGGAGAAGCAAGACTTCAAGCTTAAACTGGAGGAGGTTAATATTTCCGAACTCCTCGGGGACGCTGTGGATCATTTTTCTCTACAGATCGAAAAGCGATCGGGAGAATTGACTTTCGAAAATGAATTAGAGCACCCAATCCTCCTAGCCGATAAATTTCATATTGCCCATATTTTCAATAATCTGTTGGACAATGCCAATAAATATTCTCCTGAAAAACCTGAAATCAGTGTGAAGGCTTGGGAGGATAAGGATCAAATATTTGTCAGTATTCAAGACCAGGGGATTGGTATGAGCAAGGATGCACAGCGAAAGATTTTTGACAAATTTTACCGTGTTCCTACCGGAAACGTCCACGACGTAAAGGGCTTCGGACTGGGGCTCTCCTATGTCAAAACTATGCTGGAAGCCCACAAGGGCGGAATCAATGTCCAAAGTGAAATCGGAAAAGGAAGTACCTTTATCATAAACTTACCCAAAACAACATGAGCAAGGCCAGACTATTAGTAGTAGAAGATGACCCTAATCTGGGTGATATTCTCAAGGAATATTTAGAAATGAAAGGCTATGAACCCACTCTCTGCAGGGATGGGGAAGAAGGCTGGAGTAAGTTCAAAAAAGACAAATACGATCTTTGTCTTCTAGACATCATGATGCCCAAAAAAGATGGGTTTACACTTGCGCGTGAGATCAAGAAGGTTCAGGAGGATCTGCCGATTCTTTTTCTGACTGCCAAGAACCAAAAAGACGATGTCATCGAAGGGCTAAAAATCGGTGCAGATGATTACATCACCAAGCCATTTAGCATGGAGGAGCTTTTGCTTCGAGTGACGGCTATCCTTCGAAGAACTCAAAAAAGCGAGGAGATCACACCGCTAAAAGTATATGAGTTCGGAGACTTTCAGCTTCATTACGACAAGCAATTATTGGAAGGTCCCAAGGGCCCACATAAGCTTACTTCCAAAGAAAATGAGCTATTGCGTTTGCTAGCCGCTGAAATGAATAAGTTGGTCAACCGGAGTCATGCACTAAAGCAGATTTGGGGCGATGATAGCTATTTCAATGCCCGAAGCATGGACGTATATCTCAGCAAAATCCGCAAAATCCTTAAAGACGACCCGAAAGTACAGATTATCACGGTACATGGGGAAGGCTTCAAATTGATTGTGGGAGATAGTTAATGAATTGACAAATAATTAGGTAATGATCCGAAATTGTGTCTTTGTCCAAATTTTTATGCTTACCCGGCTGGAAGTTGGAAGAAGGGAGAGGGAAGCCTCCGGATAATGGACACAAAGGGAATAATGGCCTACTGCTACTCGGCTTTTATTTAAAGCTGGGCATGTTATGTGTTTACCGCTAATTTCCCAGTGAAAATCATCACCTATGGCGACCACTATGCTGTTTCTAGAAAAGAGAAGCAGCATTTTTTTTGCCCTCGTGAGTGTCATCACTCACGGGGAAAGCTATGCTAATTCGCTTCTCTAGAGGCAGTATTCTTTTTTCCTTCCTGTGCTTCTATTTCAAAATAGCTCCAATACCTGCTCGATCTGGAAAAGTTACGCCATCAGTTTTGACCACTACTCCCTCCGCAGGATCATGAGCCAAAAGAAGTGCTCCATCCATATCCACGAAGTCAAGTAGCGGTGCCAAGTGAGCGATTGCTGAGATTCCAACCGAAGACTCTGTCATGCAGCCGACCATCGTTTTCATCCCAAGATTTTTGGCTTCTTGAATCATTCGAAGACCCGGAGTGATTCCCCCCGCTTTGACTAGTTTGACATTGATGGCGTGAAAAAGGCCATGACATTTGGTGACATCTGACTCGATCATGCAGCTCTCGTCCGCCATGACAGGCAGTTTGGAATGCTGAAAAACTTCCTTCATTTCCTCCCAACTCTCCCTTGGAAGAGGTTGCTCCATAAATTCAACTCCTAGTTTGGCAAGTTCCTCGGAGTTTCGAATGGCTTGTTCAGCGGTCCAAGCGCAGTTGGCATCGATCCGAAATTTAGCGTCGGTTTCCTTACGAAGCGCCCTGACGATCTCGAGGTCATGATCTGTTCCTAATTTGATTTTATAAATGGGCCAGTCCACCTCTTTCATTTTGGCAACCATTTTTTCTACGCTGTCAATCCCTATCGTAAAATTGCTGATGGGGATATCTTTCGGATTCAGACCAAGTACCTCATAGAGTTTTTGGCCACGTTGTTTGGCATAGAGATCCCAAGCAGCCATGTCAAGCGCACATTGGGCAAAAGCATCTTGGGCAAAATGCTGTCTTCCCAGTTCCCAGAGCTCCGAAGGATGATCCCATTTGCCGTTTTCTACTACATCCCGAAAACTATCCAAACTATCTGTCATTCGCTGTACAGTGACTCCATAGTAGGGATTGCTAGTGGCTTCACCTAAACCGAAAAAACCAGCATTCTCGAGCTTTACAATCAGGCTGTCTTGAACGTCTCTGCTTTGATGAGCGATGGTAAATGTATGTTTTAAAGGAAGGTCTACGACTTGATAAGAAAGTTTCATTACAATTTCGATGGGTTTATTGGCAGTAAAAGCCTGTGTTTCCAAACAATCTTGATTAGATTTACTTTATCACACCAGCTTACTATTTGAAAAGATGAAAATAATCAAAACTTCTACGATTTGCATGTTTGTGCTGTTTTTGTTTTTTGCCTTTGGGTGTAAAACGGCATCAGAAAATGAAAAACATGCCATTGAGCTTGAAACGCTTGAGACTGTATTTGAGCAGTATAAAGAACCTGCCATTACACATCGAAGGTTTAAACATGCTGACATTCAGCCCTTGATCCAAAAGCATTCCTCCGCTTTTGAAATTGAAGAGTTGGGCGAATCCGTGGAGGGGAAGAGCATTAGTTCGCTGACTTGGGGCGAAGGACAAACAAAGGTTTTGCTTTGGTCACAGATGCATGGAAATGAAAGTACAGCAACCATGTCATTGTTTGACCTCTTTAACTTTTTGGAAGCCTCTGGCGATGCCTATGATGAACTTCGACAAGTGTTGAAGAGTAATCTTCAGATCAAATTTATACCTATGCTGAATCCCGATGGGGCTGATGCCTTCAAGCGAAGAAATGCCTTGGACATAGATTTGAATCGAGATGCAATTTCACAGATTTCTCCGGAAGCGGTCATCTTGAAAAGTATTCGAGATGCCTTTGAGCCTGAGTTTGGTTTCAATCTCCACGATCAACAGATCTATTACAATGTAGATAAGACCCCGAAGCAGGCGACGATTTCGGTTTTGGCGCCGGGATATAATTATGAGCGGGATGTCAATGAAGTCCGTGCCCGGGCCATGAAGGCAATCGTCGGAATGAATGAGGTTTTGCAGCAGGTCATTCCGGGCGGAGTAGGTAAATATGATGATGGTTTTGAGCCGAGAGCTTTTGGTGATAATATCCAAAAGTGGGGTACAAGTACTATTCTGATCGAATCTGGAGGCTATCTTGGTGATCCGGAGAAGCAATTTATCCGCAAACTCAATTTTATGATCATCCTGAATGCCCTGCATCAGATTGCCTTGAAGGGCTATGAAGCCTATTCTGTGGATCAATATTTTGAAATTCCCGACAATGGCTTTCAACTCATGGATTTGATTCTTCAGGAGGTACAAGTGCCGGTGGAGGGAGAATGGTACCCAATCGATATTGCCATTCGAAGAAGAGAATCCAATGCCGACTCGACTTACTACGTCAACGGAAGCGTAGAGGACTTGGGAGATATGCAAGTGTATTTTGGGCTGGAGGAGCTCGAAGCAAATGGCTTGCGGTACGAGGAGGGCAAAACCTACGATCAGGCATTTGAATCCGTCAATGAAATTACAAGTGAAAAAGCCTTGGAACTCTTAAGATCAGGCTATTCTGCTGTCAAAGTCCAAAATGATGACCCGGGAGATTTGCATAATTTACCCCTGATCGTATTGAAAAGCAGAGATGAATTCACGGGAGGCTGGCAGACAGGTTCCAATCCTAGCTTCTTTCTAAAGCAAGACGATGTTTTGAAATATGCATTGATCAATGGCTATTTGATCGACTTACAAAATCCTAAAGATCAGCTATTCAAACAACGGGTTTATTGATTTAGGAAATGTAAATTATTGCTAAATCCTGAAATTTGGAGGCTTTTTTGTACGCTGAAAATCAATAACTTTAGAATCGAAATTCCAGTATTTATGAAATCAAACGCCTTGCTTTTTGCAGTAGCCATTGTACTTTCTTCGATCATATTTGGCTACGCAGTCATCAACCGAAACCGTCCTCAGGGAACAGTCAATGTCACCGGTCTGGGGGAGAAAAATTTTACTTCAGACTTGATTGTCTGGGAAGGGAATTTCAGCCGAAGCAACTCCAATATTCAGTCCGCTTATGCGAATTTGGAAAAGGATCGAGAGGCAGTCACGCAATATTTGATCTCAAAGGGAATTCCCGAAGAGCAATTGGTATTCAATGCAGTAACCACCAATCCGCAATACGAGCAGAATTACTCCAGTGATGGACGCTACATGGGTCAGACCTTTACCGGGTATCAGCTCAATCAGTCTTTGGTCATCGAGTCTAAGGAGGTGGAAAAAGTGGAGAAAATCAGTCGGGAAATTACCGAGCTGCTCAATCAGGGAATTGCTTTTTATTCCCAACAGCCGCGCTACTACTACACAGACTTAGAATCTCTCAAACTGGAAATGATAGCCAAGGCAACTGAAGATGCCCGTGTACGTGCGGAGCGAATAGCAGAAAATTCCGGAGCAGGTTTGGGAAATCTAATCTCTGCTAATATGGGGGTTTTCCAGATCACCGGTCAAAACTCCGGCGAGGACTACTCTTGGGGAGGAGCCTTCAATACCAGCTCAAAAAATAAAACTGCTTCCATTACGATGAAGCTGGTTTTTGAAGTAGACTAAAAGACAATCGCAAAGGATAAAAATATAAGGCTAGCATAGGCAAGAAAGCCGATGCCATATCCCACATATTTCATCCAGCCTGCGGACTGTCGAAGGCCCGCAGTATTTTTGAAGATAATCCCAGCCAAGCCGGTGGCGACCGGTGTGAAGGTAAAGCAGATCGAGAGCTCACGTAGATTTTCAGCAGAAAGCTTTCCCTCTAGGCTGAAGATGACAATCAATGCCAAGACCGTGAAGATGGCATTTTTGGCAAAGACCATGCGGTTTGAATCATGGGCAAGTTGCCGGTCAGAAACGGTATTCATTTGATAGTAATGGAGTTGGTTTAGTGCTCGTAGCAAAGACTTAACGTGCTTTCTTTCAATTAAGTTTGTACAAAAAAAGATCCCAAAGGATCTTTTTTCAATGTTAAATTTTCTAATGCCTAATTGAGCGTATATTCTACCGAGATTTCCATGTCAAGGGCTTTGGAAATCGGGCAGTTTTCTTCGGCATCTTTCACTAATTCCGCAAATTTTTCCTCAGTTATGCCTTCCACTTTAGCCTGAAGGACCAAGTGTGATTTTTTCAGGGTTCCATCTTCGAAAGTAATGTGGCTGGTGACATTCAGCTCCTGAGGAGGGAAGTTTTCACCGCTTAAGTTGAAGCTAAGCTTCATGGCGAAACAACCTGCATGCGCGGCGGCTACTAGCTCTTCGGGATTGGTTCCTACGCCATCTTCAAATCGGCTACTGAATGAATATTGAGTATTATTTAAAACAGTGCTTGGAGTAGAAAGATGTCCTTTTCCTTCTTTTCCGCTTCCTTGCCATACGGCAGTTGCTTTTCTAATCATGGTTTAATGGATTTTTGGGTTAAAAATTCGGTTTCTATTACAAGGGATTTTGCAAGGAATTGGTTCTTGGAATTAGGATTTTTTCCTAGAAAAAACACTTCCGATTCTTCTAAAAATCTGCTTTTCCTTTTCCCAGAAAAACTTAAACTGCCCGAAGATAAACCCATAAACCAAAAGGAAAATCTGATATAGAGGTAATACGAGGAGTAAGTATAAGAATGTATTGACAAAACCTCCTTTCTCAACTCCGAAGAAATCCAAAATCGGGTTTTTGATAAAAAGAATCGTGAATCCAGTACAGGCAAAAACAACCAACACCATGACCACCTGCAAGAGGCTGTCTAGCTTCCATTTGGTTTGGAGTCGTTTGAGGAATCCGGGATTACTTTTTTCTGATGTCAAGGAATTTAGATTTTTGATTGAATTTGATTTATTCTCCTGCGAGGTATAGAAAGCGAGCTTCCATTTTAGGGGAAATTCGAAAATTAGTTTTTCTAATGGCATCCAAAATTGGAATTACCGAGTTGATTTTTCCTTTTCTTTTGGCTTCGAGAATCAACCCTAGGGTACCCGTGTATTTCAAAGTCAACTGTTTGGCATATTTTCTTGCTTTATCATCATCTAGGATTAATAGTGTATTCTTTTTTTCCAAGGCTAAAGAAATAGCACTCATTTCTCTTGGGTCAAGTAGGCTTTGAATAATAGTTGGAGAGGTTTTTTGAGGATCTTCTATTTTAATCCATCGAGGAACAGGTTTTTGAAACTCGCTTTGAATAGTAGAAGTAATGAAAATTTCTCCGTCAAGGACTTGCAAAAGCTCCAGCTGCCCAATTTTTTCTAAAATAATTAAGCAACTGGTATCAGCTATTATGATCTTTGATGGCTTCAAAATCAGAATCTAATTCGTCATGTGAGTAGTTGAAAACTGATATATTAAACCTTGTCAAAATATCCATAAATTCAACTTTTGGTAAGTTTACCAAGTCAGCCGCTTGACCTAAAGACAGCTTTCTGGCACCATATAAGTGGGCAGCTATTGCTTGAAGCGCCTCTTTACTATCTATGTCGATAAAGTCTGGTATGGAAAGCGTAATTGTTTTCATAATTCTAATATACCCAAAATAAAAAAACCGGAAGCAAAGTTCCGGTTGTAGATAGTTGTTTCGTCATTCCCATTTAAAAACCCCATCATTCAAATGTTGCAGCGCGTCTTTTTTGAACTTGCTGTCAATCAAAAGCGAAACGTTGTGTCTGCTCCCTCCATAAGAAACCATTCGAATAGGGAAATCCACTAAGCTATCCATCACGGACTTGACTGCTCCTCTTGTTTCGGACACCATATTCCCCACGATGCAAATGATGGATTGATTTTGATCTACTTCTACAGAACCAAGGACTTCGAGTTCTTTGATGATTTGGTTCAAATGAGATACATCATCAATAGTCACGGATACAGCTACCTCAGAAGTAGTGATCATATCGATAGGAGTCTTGTACTTTTCGAAAATCTCAAAAACCCTTCTCAAAAACCCATAAGCTAAGAGCATTCGGCTGGATTTGATTTTGATCGCAGTGATTCCGTCTTTGGCAGCAATGGCCTTCACACCTTTGGTCTCAACATTTGCCTTGATCAAGGTGCCGTGAGCACTTGGGTCCATGGTATTCAGTAGTCGTACAGGTACATTGTACTGCTGGGCTGGCCAAATGGAAGCCGGGTGAAGAATCTTCGCTCCGAAATAGGCCAACTCTGCAGCTTCATCAAAGGACAATTCTGCGATGGGACGGGTTCTGTCGACTATTCTTGGATCATTGTTGTGCATTCCATCGATGTCTGTCCAGATTTCACAGGCTGATGCATTGATGGCAGCAGCAATCAAAGAGGCTGTGTAATCAGATCCACCTCGCTTTAGGTTGTCCACCTCATTTCGGTGATTCTTACAGATGTAGCCTTGAGTCACGAATAGCTTTTGCTCGGGATGCTGAACTAGAATTGCCTTCAATTTCTCAGAAATTCGAGTCAATTCCGGTTCTGAGTTTTCATCGATGCTCATAAAGTCCAAGGCGACTAAGAAGACCGATGGGATTTCCATTTCCTCCAGAAGCGTGTAAAACAATTTGGTAGAGAGTAATTCACCCTGAGCTAAAATATCCCGGTTGATTGCCTCATTGAAGGATATTTTCAAAATGATATTCAAAAATTCAAAATGCTCCTTGATGATTGCTTCTGCCTTGGATCTAGCCTTTTCTGTTTTCAAAAGTTGCGGGTAAAAGTCCAGATAGTGAGCATGAAGTTCATCAATTCGCTCTTTGGCTAGTACTCGATTGGCATCTGCCAAGGCTTCTCCGATCCCCACAAGGGCATTGGTCGTGCCGGAAAGGGCTGAAAGCACCACAATGGTCGGTTCGTCTGAAGCAGTTACAAGGTCTTTGACCTGATGCATGCGCTCGGGTTTACCAACAGAGGTACCCCCGAATTTCATTACCTTCATATAATACGAGAAATAGGTTTGGTTTTAAATTCTTGCTTCTTGGCTCTTGATTCTTTTTTCTACTTTAAAATCCCAGCATTTTCACGGCAGTGATGGCTGCTTCATCACCTTTGTTTCCGTGTTTTCCTCCTGCACGATCCATAGCCTGCTGCTGATTGTTAGGGGTTAAAACTCCAAAAATCACCGGCTTGTTAAACTTCATCCCAACTTCCGTGATGCCATGAGCTACTGCATCGCAGATAAAGTCAAAGTGACGGGTCTCGCCCTGAATCACACAGCCCAAACAGATGACCGCATCGATGGATTCGTCCTGAGCACACCATTGGGCGCCAAGCGTGAGCTCAAAAGAGCCAGGGACATTTTTTCGGATGATGTTTTCCTTCTTTGCTCCATGCTGTAGCAAGGTCTGATAGGCTCCGGAGTAGAGAGACTCGGTTACATCCTCATTCCACTCTGATACGACGATGGCAAACTTTTTTGCACTGATGTCTGTGATATTTTTTGAGCTGTATTCGCTCAGGCTTTTATTGGAAGTAGCCATATAGAATTTTTCATTTGGGTAAAAACAAAAAAGAGTAAGACCCGCAGGACCTTACTCTTCTAAAATGCTATCTACTAAAGCATTACTTAGCGGCAAGGCCTTCTAAGCGTGCTTTGTGTTTTCGAGCAAAAGAATACTCGTAAGACTCGTAGTACTTAGTTTCGATTTCGTCATAGGAAGCGATGGCGTCCTGGATTCTGCCAGCCTCTTCGTATGCTATAGCTAGTTTGTATAGGTATTTCGGCGTGAAATAATCGTTTTCCTTGTAGGAAGCCGCTTTTTCATAGTTTGAAATAGCCTGATCCAAATTGCCGTTTTCTAGGTGAGCATCTCCTAAAAGGGAATAAGCTTTGGCCTGTACCAAGTAGTCATCCGAAGAAAACTTCTCCAAATATTCGATAGCCTCGCCAAAGTTTTTCTCAGAAAGGTAAATCGAACCGATGTAGAAGTTGGCCAAATTTGCGGCATCCGTACGTGGATACTCATCGACGATTTCTAGGAAACCTGCATTGATTCCATCACCATTCATTGCAAAATCAATACTGTCTTGCTCGTAGAAATAAACCGCCTGAAACATCTCTGCCTGTGCTTCCTTATTTTTATTTTCATTGTTGATCTGGAAAAATAAAATTCCTCCGATCAAAATGATGGCAGCGATCAAAACGCCACCCAATACTTTGCTATTCTGCTTCAGAAAAGCTTCACCACGACCAAGTCGCTCTGCCAATACTTCTGGATTCTCCAGCAAGTCGTTTGGATCCTGTTGTGCTGCTTTTCCGGATTTAGTTTTTGCCATGTTACTCAATTTTCGAGTCGCAAATATACGGTTTTTATGATTTAGACAAAGCCAAATAAAAAAGCCATGATTTTATTAATAATCACGGCTTTCAATGACTTGATGATTCAATTATTCCATCACGAAAGGATAGTCTTCCTGTACATAGACATCTTGGAAAGCTACCTCTCCTTCTGGCCATGGTGATTCCTCAGCAAACTTGACGGCATCAGTTACTTTCTTTTTCACCCGTGAGTTGATTTCGGAGATTTCGTCCTCTGTCAGGATTTTATTGTCTTGTATGGTTTTAAGAACCTGCTCGATCGGGTCTTTCATTTTATATTCTTCCACTTCCTCTTTGGTACGATACTTCTGAGGATCAGACATGGAGTGACCTTTGAATCGATACGTTCTGAATTCCAAAAGCGTAGGACCATCGCCTTTTCTAGCTCGCTCAGCTGCTTCAGCCACTGCTTCGTGAATGGCTTCTACATTCATCCCATCGACAGGGAAAGAAGGGATGTCATAGGCCTCCCCAAGTTGGTAAAGCTCTGTGACATTGGAAGTACGGGCTACCGAAGTACCCATCGCGTAGCCATTATTTTCAATGACGAAAATGACTGGGCTCTTATAGATCATGGCAAGGTTGAGCGCTTCGTGAAAAGCTCCCTGTCTTACGGCACCATCACCCATTTTACAAATACAGACGTTTTGAGTGCCTTTATATTTTTCAGCAAAGCCAATTCCCAAGCCCATCGGAACTTGTGCACCTACAATCCCATGGCCTCCCATGAAGTTTCGCTCCTTGTCAAAGATGTGCATGGACCCACCTTTTCCCTTGGTGGTTCCGGTGATTTTTCCAAAAAGCTCAGCCATCACTGCACCCAGATCGGTACCGAGTCCTAGTGGATGTGCATGACAGCGATAGGCGGTGATCCATTTGTCATCCTTAGTCAAGGCAGTGATTGCACCTGAAGCACAGGCTTCCTGACCGATATATAGGTGACAGAATCCACGGATTTTCTGCTGACCATAGAGCTGACCAGCTTTTTCCTCAAACCTTCGCATCAAAAGCATGCTTTCATACCAGTAGGCATAGGTTTCCTTGGAATATTTCACTTTTGACTTACTTGCTGTCGTTCTCTTTGCCATATCGTACTATTAAAATATGCTAATTTAGGCCCCAAATATAACCAACCTCTCCTAAAATTAAGGCTGTCGCCAAAATAATTCACTTAACCCATGTACCTAAAGTCCCTGGAACTCTTACAATTCAAAAACCATGAGAAAACCCGGCTGGACTTTTCCCCACAGATCAATTGCTTTACTGGGCTCAACGGAAGCGGCAAGACCAATGTTTTGGATGGGATCCACTACCTCTCCCTCACCAAAAGCGCAGTCCAATCGAGCGATTCCCTGAATGTGCGGCATGAGGAAAGCTTCTTTTCGATCAAAGGGCAATTTGAAATTCAAGAAAAGCCACTGGAGGTGAGATGCACTTTCGAGCTCGGAAAGAAGAAGCAAATCTGGCAAAATGGGAAAACCTTGGATAAGACCTCCGAGCATGTAGGGTTAATTCCCTTGGTGTTGATTGCACCCGATGATACCGAGCTGATCAAAGGCGGGAGTGAAGGACGGCGGAAGTTTTTTGATGGATTGCTTTCTCAGCTCGATCGGCAGTACCTGAACCAACTCATTCGATATCATCATTTTCTGAAGCAGCGAAATGCCCTTTTGAAGCAATTTGCCGAGACCGGCAGAAGAGATATGACCTTATTGGGAAGCTATGACGAAGAAATGATCCGGTTGAGCCAGGAGCTGGCGCAAAGAAGGTCCAAACTCCTAGAGGAAGTGGCGCCCATGCTTCAGGCGCATTATGAAGAAATCTCTCAGGGTCAGGAGAAAGTAACCATTCAGTATCAGACCGAGGCACTTCGGGAGGATTTTGGAGATTATTTTATGAGTCTTCGCAAAAAAGATCAGATCACTAAAAACTCCAACGCTGGGATTCACAAAGATGACTATGTGTTTTTGATCGGGGATCACCCCATTCGCAAGATCGGTAGTCAGGGTCAGCAGAAGTCTTTTATTATTGCTTTGAAGCTGGCTCAGTTTCAGATTTTCGAAAAAGATAGAGGCGAAAAGCCGCTGCTACTTCTGGATGACATTTTTGACAAGTTGGATGATATTCGTATCGCCCAATTGATGCAGTTGATCTCCCGGCATACCTTCGGGCAGATCTTTTTGACAGATGCCAGACCCGAGCGATCGCACGCCATCCTCACCCAACTCGACTCGGAGGTCTTTTTCTTTGGAGTGGAAATGGGGAAGGTGAAAAGGGGGTTATGAACCTATATGCACTTTTACTGATTTAATTCTTAAATTCGCCTTAGTTTAAAAAGGCTTTGGAGAAAAAAACTTATAAGAATCAAAATATGACTATATCCGTAGGCAATAAGAGTAAAAAGGAGATTACTAAGATCCTTGAAGAAAAGCTTAAAAAGTCAGAAAGTGATGGAAAGCTGGTGAAACACTTTGGCAAACTGAAGCGTAAGTTGGATGGTCTCAACTATCAATTAGAGATGAGGGAAAATGAAAATTGATTTTTTTGCAGACACAAATTTTTTGATTTATGTACATGAAGGCAATCAAATTTCAGAGCCTTTTTTAAAAATTTGATTTTGCCATTTCTTTTGTTACTGAAGTTGAACTTTTGGGATTCAAGGGCATTACAAAACGGGAAGAAATCAAATTAAAATCAATAATTAACGATTGCTTTCTGATTGAGTGGAGTTCCAAAATCAAAGAGGAAACCATCAGTTTGAGAAAGAAATATTCTCTTAGACTTCCCTATTCAATTATCGCAGCATCAGCGGTGGCTTTTGAAGTTCCCTTAGTGACTGCGGATCGCGTTTTTTCTAAAATTGAGGAATTGGATTTAATTCTCCTTGAAATATAGTCGTAGGAAAACTCTTTGAAGGCATTAAATTTTCCTAAAGAGTAAAAAAGAGGCCGAAGCCTCTTTTCCTTATTTCCACAAATCTCCAGGGTATTCCCCGCTTTCGTGTAGCTTTTTCAATGCCTCGATGACCACCGGCTTGTCTTCCGTGTAGGTCACCCCAAACCATGTTTTGCCACCAGGAAGGATCTCAAAGGCTGCCTTTCCTGATTGAATCAGGTTATTGGCTACCGTTGGGATGTAAAATTCCGATTTGAGGTTTTCTAGATTGGCGGGGAGAAATTCCTTCCACATTTGCTCGATGTCGTCAAAAACCTCCTGGTGAAAGCCCCAAAAATTCATGGACACAGGTGTGTTCTCTGCGATTTCAATTACTTCGCCCTCTCCACGACTGAGAATTTTCTCTCCTTCCCGTGCGATGGATGTTCGCTCAGTCATTCCGATCAGTTGACCTTTCTCATTCGTCTCACAGACTCCCCTGCTGACGGTTCCGTTTTCGGAAAGCACATTCTGAATGGCATAGCCGACCATGGCATGTAAGTCTGGACGAACTTCCGAGGAAAGGAATTTGCCTAAGACCTCAAATGCTTCTTTTCCGTAAAAATCATCCGCATTGATCACGGCAAAGGGTTCTTTGACAGCATCTTTGGCACAAAGAACGGCGTGGGCGGTGCCGAAAGGTTTTACCCGGTCTGCTTGCTTCAATTCCGCAGGCACAAAGCTATCCAAGGATTGAATCACCCAATCCACGTCTATTTTACTCTCCAATTTTGGAAGGAATTTTTCCTTGGCCACCTCCAAGATTTCCTCTCGAACGATGAAAACTACTTTTCCAAAGCCTGCCCGAATCGCATCAAAAATGGAATATTCTAAAATAGTTTCTCCACCGGGACCAAAGCCGTCAATCTGCTTATTGCCTCCATATCGGCTGCCCATTCCTGCTGCTAGTACTACTAAAGTTGGTTTCTGAGTCATATCCTTTTTCACTGATAAAAAACGCTGCAAAATTAAGCGAATTGCCGGGGAGCACAAGGTGAGAAGGAATTGATTTTTTATAGATAGGCTTTATTTTTAACCTTATGCCTTCAGAAATACTGATTATTTTTTATTGCAAGGGTAAAATTGAAACCAGAATTGACTTTTTGAATAAAAAATTTTTCAATCTGGGATAAAAAATAAACCTAATTTTGATTTTTATTTAATTTTTGAATTACTTTCATGCCAAATTCCTAAAGAACCTCAAAACCTATTGTGAAAATGAAAAAAATAGAAGCGATCATCCGGACTTCCCGCTTCGAAGAGATTCATAACTGTCTCTCGGGCTTAGGAGTCAAATTCCTTTCTTTTTACGAAATCAAAGGGATGGGCTTTGAGCACGCACGGCAAGAAATGTATCGAGGTGTGGCTTATGAACCTGCTTACATTCCGCGAACAAAGCTAGAGCTCATCGTACCGGATGAACTCAAAGATGGGGTCATTCAATGTATTCTCCGGGAAGGAAAAACCGGGGAAATCGGGGACGGAAAAATCTTTGTCTTCGATGTATTGGAGGCCTATCGAATCCGGAACAATGACACTGGCGAAAGCGCCCTTTAACCATCTCAAACCTATCTGAACTCTCTCAAACCTATGCAAGAATTATTTACCGTCAACAATCTATGGATGATGATGGCCACAATTCTGGTTTTCATCATGCACCTGGGTTTTGCCAGCTTGGAAGCTGGACTGACCCGAGCAAAGAATACTGTTAACATCCTCTTTAAAAACACCATCATTCCGGCCATTGGCTTACTTACCTATGCCTTGGTGGGTTTTAACTTAATGTATCCCGGAGCCGGTTTTGAAGGCTCGGTCTTTGGATTTGCAGGATTTGGCCTCAGTCTGCCAAAAGGCTGGGACTCTTCAAATTATAATATCGGCTACACTTATTACACCGATTTTATTTTCCAGGCAATGTTTGCAGCAACGGCGGCGACTATCGTATCCGGAGCTGTAGCTGAGCGAATCAAATTGGGGCCTTTTATCTTCTTTTCCATTTTGTATGTAGCAATCTGCTATCCCATTGTGGGAATGTGGAAATGGGGTGGAGGATTTTTAAATACTTTAGACACTCCTTTTTATGACTTAGCTGGATCCACCATTGTCCATTCTGTGGGAGGTTGGGGAGCTTTGATTGGAGCTTCACTGCTTGGTCCGAGGGTTGGAAAATATACAGAAAAGGGCATGAGCGCCATGCCGGGCCATAATTTACCATTAGCCACCTTTGGGGTGTTTTTGCTTTGGTTTGGCTGGTTTGGTTTCAATGGAGGATCGGTATTGAGTGCAGATCCAGGTGCTGTTTCTAAAGTATTTGTGACGACTTCTATTGCAGCAGCTTCCGGAGCTTTTGGAGCTTTGTTGATTTCCTACCTTCTGTTCAAGTCATATGATATCACTATGGTTCTCAATGGAATTTTGGGTGGCTTGGTGGGAATCACTGCCGGTGCTGATCAAATGGGTGTAGGTGAATCATCCATCATTGGTTTTATAGCAGGTGGCTTGATCGTACTTGCTGTCGTTTTCTTTGATAAAGTGAAGGTGGATGACCCTGTAGGAGCGATTTCAGTTCACTTGGTTGGAGGTATTTGGGGAACCCTAGCCGTCGGAATTTTTGGTGATTTGGCTGGATGGAGCCAATTCCTTTCTCAACTAACTGGTGTTGGAGCAGTCGGATTATTCTGCGTGCTTTTCTCAGGTTTGATTTTATACACCCTGAAACGAACTGTGGGAATTCGAGTGGATCAACGAGAGGAGCTTGAAGGCCTTGATATCAATGAACACGGAATGCGTGCCTATCCTGATTTCGCCAGTAAGGATTAATTATAACCAATGATCAACTAAACGAAAAAGCAGCAGGAATTACCTGTTGCTTTTTTTATGTTGCTTCTAGGACTGATATTCTTCAAAAACCCGTGGATTCTTTCCAAGGCTTCTTAATTTTGGGCATGATGAAATGGGAACGCCTCCTGAGCCGGGGCAGATTTGGAGAAAAACCGGGGTTTATCCCCACTCAAGCTGCAAGAAGTGAATTCGAAGTGGATTATGACCGGATTATTTTTTCGGCTCCCTTCCGCAATTTGCAGGATAAGACACAGGTCTTTCCCTTGCCAGAACAGGCATTTGTTCACACCCGACTGACTCATAGTCTGGAAGTATCTTCTGTCGGTCGATCCTTGGGAAAAGCTGCCGGAGAGTTTCTTTTAGAGAAATACCCATCGTTATCCCAATCAGGAATTTCGGCTTCCGAAATCGGCGGTATCGTAGCGGCTGCGGCGCTGACACATGATATCGGAAATCCTCCTTTTGGTCATGCTGGTGAAGAAGCTATCTCGGATTTTTTCAAATTTCACCCCGCAGGACTTGCTTGGCAAAAGCATCTCCGTCCCGAGCAGTGGTTTGATTTATGCCAATTTGAGGGAAATGCACAAGGCTTTCGAATGCTGGTATCCAAACAGTATGGTTTGAAACTGACTTATGCGACTTTGGCTGCTTTTACGAAGTATCCACGGCCTAGTCAGATTGCCCATCGGGATGTGGCCCGGAGAAGTCAGAAAAAATTTGGGTTTTTCATCAATCAGCTGGCAGACTTTGAGCAGATGACTGATTTTCTGGGAATAGAGAAGTCCAGTGATGAATGCTGGTTGCGTCATCCTTTGGCTTTTTTGGTAGAGGCAGCGGATGATATTTGCTACTCCATTATTGATTTGGAAGATGGCTGCACCATGGGTTTGGTGAGTTTTGAGGAGACGGTGAAGCTGCTTCAGCCCATTTTAGGGGAAAAATTTGATGCTAAAAAACTGGAGAACCGCACCCAATCTCAAAATCTAGGCGCTTTGCGTGCTTTGGCAATTGGTGCTTTGATTCAGCAAACGGTAGAGGCTTTTGCCCAATATGAGGAAAGCATGTGCAAAGGGAATTTTGACAAGGCTCTAACCGATGTGATTCCTGCAGCCAAAGCGCTTCAAGCCATTACAGATTTGTCCGTGCAGAAGATCTACCGCTCCAAATTAGTTTTGGAAAAGGAGGCGGCAGGCTTTCAGGTACTCGAAGGACTTTTGGAGGTTTTTGGACAGGCCTTGTACCACAAATTCTACGCACCAAGCCGATTCTCCGGTCAGGATAAGAGTATTTTAAGATTGCTCCCAGAGGACTTCCCACTGAAAGGTTGGGGGGAAGAGGTGAATCCTTATCCATTACTTAGAGCACTTATCGATTATATCTCAGGGATGACCGACAAGTATGCCCTCAATCTGTACCGACGTGTAAAAGGGATCTCCTTTCCTGGAGTGTAAGGAGTTTCGGCCCTAGCCCCTATCTTTGAACCATGTGGAAAGAAATCTCCGTTCTCATTCGTAAAGAAATCACCTTAGAGTGGCGTCAAAAGTACGCGCTCAATGGGATTTTACTTTATGTGGTATCGGCAGTTTTTATCACCTACCTTTCTGTGGGAGCCAAAATGGGAAACCTTTCCATTCCTACCTGGAATGCACTCTACTGGATCATCATGCTTTTTTCGGCGGTGAATGCTGTGGCCAAAAGCTTTGTGCAAGAGCATCAGGGGCGACAACTTTACTACTACATGATCGCCTCACCGGAGGCCGTCATTCTTTCGAAAATTATCTATAATACCGGTTTAACGCTAATTTTGGCCTTGTTGGGTTATGGGGTCTTTTCGGTAATCTTGGGCAATCCCATCCAAGATCAAGGCTTATTTCTGCTCAATTTGGTATTGGGATCGATAGGTTTTTCTGCTACACTGACCATGGTCTCCGGAATCGCTTCCAAGGCGGGTAATAATGCGACTTTGATGGCCATTTTGAGTTTTCCCGTCATTATCCCGATTTTGCTGATGGCTATCCGCATCTCCAAAAATGCCTTGGACGGGCTGGATTGGTCTGTTTCGGTGGATAAGTTGATAGCCTTGGCAGCGATCAATGCCATCGTAGCGGCAGCCGGGTATATTCTGTTTCCCTATTTGTGGAGAAGCTAGGGTTTTGGTCTTGGGATCATAGTATTTTTTAATGCAAAAAAGCCCACATTCTGCATGTGAGCTTTTCTAAAAGAATTTTATTGCTCCTTTATCAGTTCAATTATTTCGTTGTTCTCAGTTCCTCCATTTCTTGCAGGGCTTCATCGAGTTTTCCCATAATTTTTCCATACATCAGTTCGACATCCTCCCGGTGTATTCGCTTTGCAAAATAGCCCATAGCTATAGCGCCTCCGATAATGAGCAGCGTGGTGGGTACATGCATTCCAAAAATCAAATTACTTGAGTTTTCTGCTACTTTCTCACGGATGGGTTCCAGTAGATCTGAAAACCAAAGGCCAAAATAGAAAGTCAAAATAAAAACTGGATAGACGATGCGGTAAAGGCTACCGTATTTCTCGATGGACTGCTGTATCCATTCTCTGAATGAGCTCAGATATTCAAAGCTACTTTGTCCCTTATCCAGCTGCTTCAAGCCATCCAAATCCAACTTGGCCGAATAAGCTACCGCCAATAGTGTGATAAATATAATCAAGCCAGCTAGCCCTGTCCCTGCTCCTAAGGATGCGATTAGAATCAAGCTTGCACCGATGATTATACCCCAAATGTTAATTTTAAACATGCGTTGAAACTTCTCCGCTAAGTGGATAGATTTTCGGTTGTAGAGGTCGTTGACCTTTGGTGCTATCAAGGCCTCCTGCTTGAGGAAACCCTCTTTCCAGATTTGTTCAATTGACTTTTCCATCTAATTTCTTTTTTAGTCGTTCTTTAATTCGTTTGATTCTTACCCCGATATTATTCGGGTTTGTTCCCATGATTTGGGCGATTTCCTGATAGGACTTTTCTTCCAAATACAGGAGGATCACCGCACGATCAATTTCTGAGAGTTCCCGGATGGCAGCATAAAGCTGATTTAGCGATTCATCTGAGATTGACGGTGCATTCTCCTCCTTTTGATCCCCCGGGCTGAGCTCATTGCTTTCATACTTTTTCTGCTTTTTGCTTTTCCGCATAAGTGTCAAGCAAACATTCAAAGTCAGCCGATAAACCCAAGTGGACCATTCAGACTGATCTTGAAAGCGATCCTTACTTTTCCAGATTTGCAGGCAGACTTCCTGGTAGTAATCCTCAAAATCCTCTTCGGTGTCTGTGTAGGCTCGACAGATTTTGATGATGATCCCAGCGTAAGGCAAAATGGAAGATTTGTAGAAGTCTCTGCTCAAGTGGTCTTTTAGTAGGTTAGTGGTGTTTTTTAGAAATAATTACACCCAAGGTTGATTTTTTTCCGGAAGTCGGGAAATTTCATGGGATGGTTAAGACTGTAAATGCACTTGCTGAAAAGGCAAATGGATGAAAATTAAAGTAAGAATATCCACAATAATGCCCATCGCTGTATTTTTCTACTTATCTGATTGGGAGTATGAAGTGGGAAGTTTGAAGCATCCGGATTCTGGACCTTTAGCTTCATTTTGGCCATAATTTTCTTGATTGATGAAAGGGGGATATACTTTTTATGGAGCCTAGGAAATACTTTTTATCCGCTTATATAGATTTCATTTTCTCGCAAGAGTACTTTTTCTCATATTCCCAATCTAAAATCACCAATTCATGTTACCATTCAGATTCCTTACACCCATTTTGTTTGTTGGTTTGATCGGCATTAGCCATGCGCAAGAAGCACCTTCGCAGATCGATACCCGAATCTATGAAATTATTGAAAATACCTCTTCTGAGCGAATCGAAAAAGATATCCGAATCTTAGCGGGCTTTGGTACCAGAAATACCTTCTCCGATACGCTGTCGGACACAAGGGGAATCGGAGCAGCACGAAGATGGATTAAGGCGGAGTTTGATAAGATTTCTGCTGATTGTGGAGGATGCTTGGAAGTGTTCTACCAAAAAGATTTTGTTACCAAAGAAGGTAATCGACGGGTTCCAAAAGATGCTTACGTGGTCAATGTAGTGGCTATTTTGCGGGGGACTGATTACCCCAACTCACATGTGATCATGTCTGGAGACATTGATTCAAGAGCTTCCGATACCATGGATTTTGAGATCGATGCTCCTGGTGCTAATGATAATGCTTCCGGTATGGCCGGGACTATCGAGGCTGCACGAGTTCTTTCGAAGTATAAATTCAAGCATAGCATAGCTTTCGTAGGTTTATCCGGGGAGGAGCAGGGCCTTTTTGGAGGAGCTGGTCTAGCTCGATATGCTCAGGAAAACGGCTGGGAAATCGTCGGAGTATTGAATAATGATATGATTGGGAATATCGAAGGGGTCGATGGTGTTATTGATAATAGGACTTTTCGGATTTTTTCTGAACCAACGCCAGCCAACGAGTCGGAACAAGAGCGCAGAGCCCGAAGATTCACAGGAGGAGAAGTGGATGGAATTTCCCGTCAATTAGCCCGATATATCCACAAGCAGGTGAAAACCTATATGCCAGAAATGAACCCGATGATGATTTACCGTTTGGATCGTTTTGGCCGAGGGGGGCATCATAGACCCTTCAATGATTTGGGTTTTGCTGGAGTGAGAATCATGGAAGCGCATGAAAATTACAATCGTCAGCATCAGGATATCCGAGTAGAGGATGGGATAGCCTATGGCGATGTAATCGAAGGGGTGAATTTTGACTATGCCGAAAAACTCACTTCGGTCAATGCAATTTCCCTTGCTGGCTTAGCTTGGGCACCTCCAGCACCAAAGGATGTGCGGATAGGTGGTGCTGTTCGCCCTTCCACGACCTTGGCTTGGGAAGAAAGTAATGATCCCAATATTGCCGGGTACAAGATTTATTTCCGACTGACGACTTCCCCTACATGGGATAATTTTGTCTACGTCTCAAGCGTGAATGAGCATACTTTGGAAGGAATCGTGATCGATAACTACTACTTCGGAGTTGCAGCTGTCGGAAAAGATGGCAATGAGTCTCCGGTGGTATTTCCTTTCAGGCAGATTCGTAGGTAAAAAGATTCAAATCTTTGCTCTGCGATAAATCCGTGAGTGGAAGGCACTCACGGGGCAAAGGAGGGTATCTCATTAATCGATTTTTTGTCAGGCTGAGCGAAGTCGAAGCCTATTTTAGGTTGATTTATTAACCTTTCGATTTCTAGACTTTCGTATCTTATGTGCTCGAAATGACAGTGCGCATGTATGACAAAGACTTTTTTAGTGTTCGCCTTTTTGCCAGTAAAAAAGGTTCAGAATTCAGAGTCTTCATTTTCCCAGCTTACTGCTTCTCACCGATTTTTGAAGAAAAAAGCCAACTGGCATTATCGCAGATCACCATCTGTTTTCCATAGTTTCTCGAAGCACGGCACAAAATTCGTCGATTTTATGACGATTGATGTGCTGCATGACTACCACATGGGCCTTGTCTTCTTGCGTCGCCAATTGATATTTTTTGACGATTGCGTCTTGTGGCTTTTTGAAGGTGACGATGATTTGATTAGGATTATAGGCTACATCTGGATAATTGAAAGACTTCAATTTCTCATACAGATAGTTAGCATTTTCTATACAGGTTTCAGCTTCTCTTTTGAAGCCTTCGACTCCCTTTTTTTGAATAATATACCAGAAGTTGATGGCTAGAAATCCATTCCTCGAACCGCTGATCGTGGTATCGTGGACTTCCAAATAAGGCACCCAGCTTGAATTTTTGAAGGTTTTGTCCTGCAGTTCCTTGGAGGAAAGGAAAATGCCGCATGGATGGATCGTTCCGGGAAACTTGTGCCCGGAGATCGCAATACTGCTTAGGCCATTTTGAAAGAGGTTTTCTTTGTTTTCTAGAAAAGGATAGATAAAACCCATCAATGCTGCATCAGCATGGAGAAAGACGTTTTCTTGTTTTATGCCGAGTTCTTTGAAGACTTTTTGTACCTCACTCAATTGATCCATCCCCCCTGTCATGGTCGTGCCGATGTTCAAGTTGATGACCAGTCCATAATTGGAATTTGTAGCATGAATTTCTGAAATTACATCTTTGAGATGGTTATAGCTCATCTCGCCCGACTCCTGACTTTTTATCTTTCGTTGCTTTATATCCAGTAAGTGAGCGTTTTTTGGAATGGAGTAATGACTCGATTCTGAGAATAAAAAATAGGGTTCTTTGTTTTGGAGCTTGAAGTAGTCTCTTCCCATGTAGGCCCCGTAAAGGTTTCCCTCGGTACCACCGCTGGTGATATAGCCCCAATGATTTTCTAATTCATACAAATCTGCCACAAAGGCCAGTACTTCTTTTTCAAATTCCTTGGTGTGCATTTTGGAATTCCCATGAATGGAGGGGTCGCCGGCATTGTTCAGGTGCAATTTGGCGAGGCCGCTTACGCCCAGAATCGCGAGATCATTATTTTGGGGGATTTCAGGGTAACCAAAATAGGTCACGGAGTTTCTGATTTGCTCAGCAAGAAATTCAGCTAGGCGAATCTCTGCGGCAGTCTGGGCTTCATATTGTGCTTGGGTCTCTATTCTCATAGTTCACAAAGGTCTGAGTATTTGATAGAATTAGCAAAATGCCCAGAAAATCATCTTATTTTCTGGGCTGGCTTTTTTTGTAAAATTTAAGTGGGATTAATTGATGAGGGGCTTTTCCGTCTCGATTGATAGCAGTATTTTGTTTAGAACTTAAGTTCTCAAAAATGACCGATTTCCACCATAGAGGTAAATTTTCACAGATTGTTAGTCTATTACTGGTTTCTTATTTCATGTTGCTTTTTCAAAGCATTGCTCAGGAAAGGGACCCTCTCAATGTGCTTTTTATTGCGGTGGATGATCTGAGACCGGAGTTGGGCGCATATGGAAAAGCCTATGCGATCACACCGCACATGGATCGCTTGGCTAGTCAAAGTTCTCTTTTCACTAATCATTATGTCACCGTTCCGACTTGTGGAGCGTCGCGTTATAGCTTGTTGGTAGGAAAGCTTCCCCAATCCCGTCAGGACCTGAGCAATATGGCGGCGGTGAATCAATTGGCGAGAAAACCAGAGTCTGAGCGAAGAAAAACCTTTATTCAGGATTTTCGGGAAAAGGGATATTATACGGTAGGAATTGGCAAAATATCCCATCATCCTGATGGCTATGTATATGAATATGACCAGCCAAAGAGTGATTTGATAGAGCTGCCGGGGAGTTGGGATGAAATGCTTTTTAATCCCGGAAAGTGGGAGACAGGACACAATGCCTTTTTTGGCTATGCCGATGGAAGTAATCGCACAGATCGAAATAAACAAGTCAAGCCTTATGAAATGGCTGAAGTATCCGATGATGGCTATGCAGATGGACTTTCTGCCCAGCTTGCCATCACTAAGCTTCAGGAGCTTAAAGCCAAAAATCAGCCTTTTTTTCTCGGAGTTGGCTTTTTCAAACCCCACCTTCCCTTTACCGCTCCTAAAAAGTACTGGGATCTTTATGATCCGGAAGAAATACCCCTTGCACCATTTCCTGCTATTCCCCAAGGCTCTTCTAGGGCTAGTCTTATACAAAGCGGTGAATTCAATCAATATGCCCTGGGTGAAGAAAAAGCTGGATTGGATCAGGCCGTCTCAGAGGATTATGCCCGAAAGCTTCGGCATGCTTATCTGGCATCCGTGAGCTATGTGGATGCTCAGATTGGGAAAGTTTTGGACGAGCTGGAGCGATTGGGTTTGGCTGAAAATACGGTGATCGTACTTTGGGGAGATCATGGCTGGCACTTAGGCGATCAGCTGGTTTGGGGTAAGCATACCCTTTTTGAATCTGCTTTGCGGTCGGTGCTGATGGTCAAAGCGCCAGGAATTCCAGCCGCCAAGATTAAGCAAGTTGTCAGTACCCTGGATATTTATCCTACACTTTTGGACTTGACCGGAAATGCTGATGATTCTGATTTGGATGGAAAAAGCCTGGTCGGTCTTATGAAAAATTCTCAATCAGAAAATTGGCGAAATACGGCTTACAGCTATTTTAATCAGGGGATTTCTTTGCGCACGCCGACCCATAGGTTGACGCAATATTTCCGATCTGAATCGCAGGAATTCGAACTTTACGATTTGATCCAAGACCCCAATGAAACCCAAAATATTGCTTCTTATTCCCCTCAGGTTTTTGGGGTTTTGAAAGCGCTATTGGATGCCGGGAATACCGGGCTTTTTGAAGATCAATAAGCTTTATACTTTACAGGAACTGAGATTTTGGGCTGAAGGGAGACAGCGCTAGGCAGTCGAAGTGATCCATATGATTAAGCCTTATTGGCGATTGTGATAATTGCCATTGCAGCAAACAAAAGTATAGCACCGAAAAATGCATAAAGCAAATAAGTCAAGAGTGTTCTAAAGACTCGGCCTGAGGGTTTGGCTTGGTTAAATAAGAACCAAAATACCCAAATCGTATAGCCAAGAGAGAATATGATGGAGATGTTCTCAAAAAATTCATTTTGGAAAATAGCCTCGCCTAGAATGCATAGGGAATAAAAAAGTGCCTGTTGACCCGTGATATAGCTATTGATGACGATGTGCTCTAGATAATTGTAGCCAAACTTTCGGAATGATAGAAAGGAAGCAAAAGAGTAAATCGGAAGTAAGAAAAGGGTGGATAAACGATAATTTTTCACAAACCAAGCAAGAACTATCTCGGCATTACTCTCTTGGTCAAAGTCTGATGCTCCAGACATCCAACCCGAATAAAAATCATCTAGCCAAGTACTTTGATCAGTTAGCTCGGCCAAAAGAAAGTAAACTGTCGAAAGGGTCAATAAGAATGCGAAGGGCTTGAAATAGGGCTTTCGCTTTCCCTTAAGGAAGTTTCTTAAAGAGACCCCAGGTCTTACTACCATCTCCCAAATGGTGAAAAATAAACCTCGGTCTATCTGAAAGACCGTTGTGGACAGCTCTTGAAGAAAGTTCGAAAAATTGATTCTGCCTACCTGCCGGCTTTGACCACAATGTGCACAAAAGTTGCCTTCTACCGGATTTCCGCAATTCTTACAGTTCATCTTTTGGGATTAGAAAACTTAATCTACCAAAATTTTTGAAAAAGGGATTTATTACAACTGCTCCAGCGTGATTCGATTTTCGGATTCATCACTAATCTCCCGAAAGGTAACCCGCCCGAAGCCCAAAACGATCTGATACCATTCTCCATTCAGGGTTTCAAAAAGAGGATTTTCTGAAAAAGAAATCTCAAACTCTGCTCGTCCATTCTCTCGGCGAGTAGACCAACTTCCTTCATCGAGTAATTGGGTCCCACGATATGCTTCTACCTGACCATTTGGGATAAAATTGAAATTAATCCCCTCGAAATTATTGGCTTGGTCTTGTCCATTCACCTCGAAAAAGGTCACCTGCCACTGACCCTCTGTCAGTGTATCAAAAAGGTTTTCATCTGAGCGAGGCGCTTGCCCATCTTCCGTGCAGGATATCAGAATTAAGCAAAAGAGCAGGGAAAACAATCGAGTCATTAATTGGGCTTTTTCGAAGATAAACGAATATAGCTTTTTGAAGTTTTATCTTTTGTTTTCCATATGTCTTTCTAGCCAATAGACAAATGCCTCGTCTGATTGGATTACTAATTTTATTTAGGTTAAAAGCCATACGGAAGTGCTTTACCCTTGCGAAACTAGTCCGAATTTTTCCTCCAGCACCGAAAATTCAGCTTTTGGCTGGCCTCCAAAGTGGACCTACCGCAATCACTAGGATGATTACATTAAAAAAGGCATTGATGGCATTTCCGGAAGTAATGGATCCTAAACTATCTAAAAAAAACCAAGCTAATACGCCAAAGAGAATAGCCTTTCGGGTTTCTTCAGGGGCTTTGTCATATACCCACTTTCTCAAAAACCAGATACAGACTCCCCATCCAAAAAGAAAGCCACCTGTCAATGCGGATAGAAAGCGTGTGGTGGAAGCCTCAAAATTTTCGACACCATCAAGTGGCCAGCTAAGGAGGTCCATGGTCCACTCGGCCGGAGCAGCAGTGGAAATCATCGTGCCTAAAAAAAAGACCGGGGCAAAGCTTGCTACCACCAAGGAGGTGATACCAAGCCAAAATTTATGAAACTTCTGTGTCATGATTGGAAGGTTTTGATGACACGAAGTTATATCGGAGGGAATCGAATTATTAGTCGCTACCGTCCAACGGGCTCGTAAAACTTGCCGAAATACGTTTCAAGTTTTCAAAATAGGACTCGAGCCATTCTGCTGTGAAATTCTCGGGGTTTATTTGTAAGAAAAAATTCTCCAAAGCCAGATCAAAAATCCCCTCTGCTTGCTTAAAAGTCAGAGGGAGTTTGCTGTCCTTCAACCAAAGGAGGATAAAATCCTTTCCGATGAGTTGATTGGAGATCATTAAGGTATGGCTATAGCTGGACTGATGGGCATTGATTCGAAGCTGTCGGTTGAAAAGGATGTCCGTCTGATGCTCCAATAAGATTTGGATCAGCTCGGGATCGATACTTTGGGCCATTCGCTCCTTCTCTGCAATGATTTTGGACTGTTGAAGGTGATACTGCATCAGCTTTTCCACAAACCCTTCCAAATCGGCAAAGTGGTGATAAAAGGAGGATTTACTGATGCCCACCTGCTTGGCTAGCTGCTCAATATTCAGACCTATTTCACCATGAATGGAAAATAACTCATAGCCCTTCTTTACCCAGATTTTTTCTCTATTATTCACTAGTTTTTAGGTAATTTTCTCCTAAATCAGTTCGTTCGTAAATAAGTCTCTAGCCAGGACTTGAGAGGCTTCCAGACCCTTTTCCCGAAGCCAAGACAAAAAGATTTCCACACGCTTTGGATCCATTTTTCCCCAGTCTCCTTCCTTGCCAAAGTGAGGGGCGGTCAATCGCAGGGCCTCTAGCAAATCAATGTTTTGCTCATGCTCCGGCACCAAAGGCTGGAGGATTTTTACAGCCTCTTCTGGGTTATCTTTTGCGTATTGAAATCCCATTGCTGTAGCTTTTAGAAAGGAGTGGTAGGTATTTTTATTTTCTTCGATTTGATCCCCATTGCAAGCCAACACAGGAGAATAAGAATAAGGAATATGATAGTCAGCCAAGCGAAAACTCCGAAGCTCTGCTCCTAGGCTTTTCACTTGCACGCCCTCCCAATTCATAAATACCCAAGTCGAATCAAATTTCCCGGAAAGTACCGTATTCCAAATGCCCAATTTTTCAGGATAAATGACTTCGATGTCGCCCTTTCCTCCGTCATTTTTGATCATTTGCTGGACGATGCCATCCTCGTAGCGAGCCTCATAGGATGCATAGGTCTTGCCGTCCAAGTCTTTTGGTGATTGGATTTGGCTCTCCTTCCGCACTACGATGGCACTCAAGTCCTCTTGTAGAATCGCTGCAATGGCCTTCAGTGGAAAAGCCTCCTTTTTGGTCTGGTAGCTGATCAAACTTTCTGTGGGGCAAAGTGCAAAATCAGCCTTGCCCAATTCCACTTTCTTGGCAGGAGTCAGGGAATAATCGTCGGAAGAGGGATCTGAAATCTTCACTTGGATACCCTGATCGGCATAGAAGCCCTGGGCTTGTGCGATGAAAAAACCAATGTGATTAATATTAGGAGTCCAGTCCAAAGCTAGGTGGAGGGTGTTCATGCTTAAATCCTTTTTGGGTATAAACGATAAGCTGGGAAAAGGTTTTCGAGGAAAAAGTGTTCGGGGCCGTCCTCTTTAAATTAATTCCTGAATTTTTAAGCTATGTTTGCTTCTCATCAGCCAGCATTCCAACAAGCTCATAATTAGTACTCCTACCTCCAGCAGCTTCTTTTTGTAGGATTCCTTTGTCTATCAAGTCATTGATATCTCTTACAGCCGAGTCTTTTGAGCATTTTGCAATTTTGGCCCATTTGGATGAAGTGAGCTTTCCATCAAATCCGTCCATCAACTTATTCAATAATTTTCTTTGTCGTTCATTGATTGGGGTGTCTAAATGCTTTTGCCAAAACTCTGCTTTAAAGAAAACTCTTGTCAAAATAGTATCAGTCGATTTTAATGCGTTGATCAGGCAGTTTAAAAACCAAACAAGCCAATCTGTAATGTCTAAATTGCCCTTTTGCGTTTTTTCCAGCATCTCATAGTATTGCTTTCGTTCCATCCGAATCTGCGCCGACATGCTGTAGAAGCGTTGATTACTCTTATCAGATTGGGCAAGAATCATATCGGTCAATGCTCTTGTGATTCTACCATTTCCATCTTCAAATGGGTGGATAGTTACAAACCACAAATGCGCAACAGCGGCTTTTACAACCAATTCCATTTGTTGAGTATTAAACCAATCGATAAATCGGTTCATTTCTTCTTCAATCAAATCAGAATCAGGTGCCTGGAAATGAACCTTTTCTTTACCCAAGGCACCGGATACAACTTGCATCGGGCCTGAAGTATCTTTTCTCCAGTCTGCAACGGTGATCTTATATATTCCGCTTCTACCCGTTGGAAATAAAGCCGCATGCCAATCAAAAAGCCTTTCAGGATTTAGTGGCTCAAAGCAGTTTTGTGTTGCGTCAAGCATCATTTCCACCACACCTTCTACATGCCTATCTGATTCCATCGCACCTGCTATCTCCATTCCCAATCTTCGGGCAATAGAAGAACGTACTTGTTCAGGATTTAAAAATTCCCCTTCAATCTCTGAAGTTTTCAAAACATCCTGGGTCAATGTAGCCAGGAAAGCCTCATTTTTCAAATCGAAGCCCAATGTTTCCATTTTGCCTAATAGTCTTCCTTGTAAGTTTCTTGCTTCACTGAGCAACTCCAAAAAATCATCACTATTCCAAGTAAAGTCTGGCCAAGCAGCTTTCTGATAGATATAAGTTCCCATTCAATGCAAATTAGGCATCGAAAATGATCTATATTTCTCGCATATCAAAATTATTCGTCGCCTATTTTGCATCGAATATCAATTTATTCGTCGCAGGATTTCTTCTGAGACTAGCTAGCGAGGTTTTGCTTATTGAATGGATTTTTTACCAGAAGGATGACAAATAGAGGGTTGAAAATCAAATTTGATTCTAAAAGGGGATTTAGGAAAATATCGCATAGGTAGCTAGATAAAGCTGTAACCTCCAGCCTTTTGACTATTTGATATCAGGATAAAAAAAGTTTAGACCAAAGCTCCCTAGCGATACTCGATATCCTTAATCTCCACCGTTAAGGCCTTATTTTCCACAATGATGGAAGTGACAATGAAGAGTTCCTCGATTTTTGTAGGGGCAAAGCTTGCCAGTGGGATATCGTAATTTTTCCATTCCTTGGTTAAGGTCAGAGGAACTTTGGTTTCGCTCCCATCGGTTGGATTGGACTTGTCCTTCAAGGCGATTTGGATCGCTTCTCCCCCCTCAGTTCCTCTCATCTTGATACGAAGCGTGTCAAAGCTTGAAAAGTCTCTTATGCGATTGGGGTCAATGACACCATCACCCACATAGGAGTAATAGACTCCCCAGGCCTGCGGATAGAATTGAACGGCTGTCAGACTATCTAAAAACTGAATATTGACTCCTGTATTACCTTGGGCGCTCGCTACTCCATAGGAGTTGCCACTGGTGGTCACCCCGTTTCTCATAATTTTTGGATAGGGTCGATCACCGTACTCATCGTGTACAGCTTCCAGACTTTTCTTGATGTCCGGGGTAAAATTCTTACTTCTGCTCACAATCATTTGATGCAAGGCCCTTCCTGTTAGTATTAGGTTTTCATACTTGATGATGATATCATAATTCCATCGAAAAACAGGAATCAAAGTAGGGTGCTGTATGATTTCATCCATCAATCTCGGAAATCTTTCTCCGAATTCACTTCTCCAATCCTGAGTTCCCGGGCTAAAAAAAGCAAAGGTCCCTTCCAGTCCGGCATTTGCAAAATCTTCAAATGAGCTTTTCAGTCCGTCATTATAGTTGTTTTCAAAAATGATCAGTTCGTCCACCTGATTGTAATAATCAAAAAGAAGTATTTCCAAATCTGTACCCTGCAGTTGACTCAGAAAACCCGAGCTTTTCAAGGATTCAAATCCACTGAGGTTAGGAGTCAAATAGAGTAAGGACCAGGAATCATTGATCGCCCGGGCCATGAAATCAATATTTTCCACACTATATCGATCCTCAAAAGAGATATCTATGCCATAAACCTCTGAGGCAATTTGGTAATAATCTGGAGCCACCCGACGATTGACAAAATATACTCTCGGAAACAGCTCTAGTCGGGTTTTATTGATCCTTTCCGCTCGTCTCAGATCGCTTTCCAGATTTTGGGCAATGCTATTGAGGTAGCCTTCCAATGCTTCCTGATTCAGGCGCTTTTGGTTGGCATTGTTGATCTGGATCGCGATCAAGATACCGATGACCACTAGAATAATTTCTCCAAAAGCATACTTGAGGTATTTGCCGATTTTATTGCTTTCCAGCAGTTCGTAGCGAATTTTCCGAAAGAGTTTGATCATGGTAAAAAAGTGACTTGTCTATCCTCATGCAAGCTACACTTCTATCAATATAGGATGGCATTGGATAGATTACAATAAATTGGGTAAAATATTGGTTTTCAGAGCATAGATAGACTAATATTTTTTGAGGTATAAAGTCAGATGCTTTAGATTATGAAAAGCAAAATAGACTCCTTAAGGTTTTGAGACTTTTCCAAAAGAATGATACCTGTACCGATAACCCAATCTCTCGAGATCATGAGAAATTGTAAATTCTAAAAAATAAAAAAGCGAAGTTTTCGGCTTCGCTTTTAGTTTGTTTTAAGTAGAAAATAAGCTTCAGAGCACAAGCCCTAGCATTGATTTGAATCTATCTTTTGGCCAAGGACATTTTTCCCGATATATCGATTAATTCGGCGATTTTAGTGATCACCAAGGATGGTATTTCGATCTGATATTCCTCAGGCTTAACCTGAAACTTAAAGTCTAACCTCAGTTCGGTGCCATTCGAAACTACTTGGCCTTTTACAGTCACAGGTTTGCTTACTCCATGAATGGTCAAGCTTCCTTCTGCGGTGACAGGATAAGTTCCAGGAGTCTCTAGGTCCACTTGTTCTTTGATTTTTCCTTTGAAAGTAGCTGTAGGATACTTTTCACTCTCCATGTAATTTTCATTGAAGTGCTCCTGCATCAATTTGTTGGGAAAAACGAAGTCCGTGATTTTCATTTGAACCACTAGCTCCCGATTGCTGGAGTTGAGGATTGCTCCACTTTTTTTGTTTACAGCTTGAATGGTCTCTATGGGAGTATCCGAATACAAAGAAACCTCACCAAGTGTGGTTCCATATAGCGTCTGTGCATATACTTCCCCTACATGTAGGAAAAAGATCAGCATAAATAGATTGATAATCGATTTCATTTGTCTTTGTGTTTTGCGCCTTTATCAAAGCTGAATGTCCTAGCGATATTAAATCCGTAGAAAATATCTCCTTTTTCCCAAGCCCCAACTGTCTGACCAATAAACTGGTTTTCGATCATGCCACGGGAATTGGTGAAGTGAAGCTGAAATACGTGGCCTCCGGTTTCGATATCCACCCCGACGGAAATAGCATCATGGTATGGATATGATTTGCCGGTAGTAGCCTCATAAGTTCCGGGATCGGTGAAGGAATGATAATACTCTCCGGACAGCGTGAACCGTTTAGTCAATTTGTATCTTCCACCTACTCCCAAGGCCCAAAGGTCGTTAGCAAGGGAAGGGTCTTCCACCTTGTTGTAATGCAGGAATGTTGGCATTACCTGAAGAGAAAGCTTTTCATTTACTTTCCGAGCGATTAAAGTTTGGCCCCAATAGGAGTAGCGCTCAAGGTTGTTGTTGAAGCGCATTTCCGAGCCGGATTGCATTGCAAAGCCAGTCTCCATTGTATTGATCGCCCATCCTGCCAATCCGGTGACAGTTACGGGAAATTTATTGGACTGTCGGAAAAGTTTGTACTTGGTATAGACATCGTAAGTCTTATCCAGTGAACTTCTCCCTGCACCGATAAGCCATTGATCGGTCAGCCCATACTCGAGTCCAAGCCTGATTTTGGCCTCGTCCAAGCCAAAGAAATTAGCTAAAAACCCACTGTTTACAGCACCAAATCGGTGCGAAATCCAGAAGTTGAGGTGGTTTTTGGAAATGGTCTCGATGCTTTGCCCATTGATCAGTCTTGATGCTTTGAAAGTAGCCATGGTGTAAACCGGCTCCTTTGATTGCTCCTCATTCAAGATACTGAGCAAGTCATCCTGGGCTTTTGCTTTTGTCAAGCCAAATACTCCCAAAAAACCCAAAATCAAGATAGCTTGGAGGGTTTTTCTGAAGGATGCTATGGTCCTCATAAGAAAACTTTTAGCGTAGTACCGGTTAATTCCGTTGCGTAGTTTTTGATTCCTTTTGAACCCTTGGAATTCAATCCTTTGCCTGAGGTATCAAATCTCGCCCCATGCTCAGGGCAGTAGAATTCTCCGTTTTTGTAATAAACCTTCTTTCTTCCTTCGTGCGAACAAACTTGGGTCACAGCTGCAAAGTCTGTCTGAGATACCCTAGCAATCACGATACTATTCACAATGACATAGTTGCCTACCGTATTCAGTTTGGAATAGGCAGAGGTGCTGAGATCTAAATTCAATTCATTGGCAGTACCTCCAGTACCAGGTGGTAGTGTAGGTTCCATGCTCTCATTGACGCAGCTACTCAGTCCTGAGGCTGCGCAATAAACGGCGAATAATGAAGCTCCTTTTAATCCCAAAGATTTTAGAAACTCCATGCGACTCATTTTTTCTTCCATGGTAATAGAGTTTTGAGGTGATGTGTAAAGGTCGAGCTAAGTCTCTTTAGACTTCCTTAGCTAATTCTTAAAATTCGCTTAAAACGTCTTAGACGAATTAGTTTTCCCCTTTTCTATTAGTCTCCACTGGAGCTTGATTTGTAATCAAACGGTAATTTTTTTTATATAAATGTTTGATTTTCGGGTATAAGGTGATCAGTAGGAAGTCATATCATTAGAGGACTCCTGTCAGAAAATTCGCTCGTCTCAGATCGCTTTCCAGGCTTTGGGCAATGCTATTGAGTTAGCTTTCCAATGCTTCCTGATTCAGACGTTTTTGGTTGGAATTGTTGATCTGGATCGCGATCAGGATTCCGATGACCACTAGAATAATTTCTCCAAAAGCATACTTGAGATACTTGCCGATTTTATTGCTTTCCAGCAGTTCGTATCGAATTTTTCGAAAGAGTTTGATCATGGTAAAAAAGTGATCTGAAAGTCAATACATGCAAGCTACAATTTATCTTGACATATACGAATCAGGGTAGCTAGCAATTCATCCCTTAAAACCTTTGATAATCTGCTTTTTGCTTGGAAGAAGTTTCATGAAATTTATTGAAATGCTTAGATCATAAAAAGATAGAGAATACCCCAAAGAATTAAGCCTATGGCTAAGGTAAAAGACTCTAATCTTGCTGCTCTCCCAAATTCTCCTGAAGGTTTTTCGGGTCTATCCAAAAGAATTATTAAAAGGATAATACCTAATGCAATTAATCCTATCCCAATAACCCAATCCAAGACCTTTTCCATAAATCAGCATCTCTTTTTATTTCTGCCTAGCGCAGTTTTTTGAAAGCCTCCAATTGCTTGGGATCGGTGATTTTGGTGTTTGGAACGCACATACTGGTTCTGACCCGCCCTTGAGGATCGTAGTATGCAAAGACTACATATTCCGTGTCTTTAAGAAAGGAGGTATCACAGGAGCTCCAAGAAGAGTGTAGTCGTATATCATGCCCTTTTTTGACTTTTCCCTTGTACTTTTTGATT